>JAYGDG010000058.1:0-3133 GCA_046583015.1 Pirellulaceae bacterium
TAAGTCCTCGAATTGGTTAGAGCCTTCGACAGCGACTAAGGGACCATCCTCCAACGAGATGTCACCCAGCGGTGTCCAGGCAGTATAGATGCGATCCGACCCGCGCGCAAAAAAGGGATGGTCATAGTGCAGGTGAGTGGAGCGACCGGGTATCGCGGGACGCAGAAACAGGTAGTCATGTGGATGGGCTGGTTCGTCGAGGATGGTTGACATGACTTCCCGCATGCGGTGGCCGTGACTGACGCGCCGCAATGCGGGCCCCTCACTGACGGACTGCCAGAAAACCCCAAGATCAGTACAGCGATCGTGCCGTTGACTCTCGCCAGTGTAGATGCCATCTCCCACCGGGGATTGGATTTCCCCGACTTTCGAGAGTCGCCCAAAGACCTCGCGGCGCGCCGCCGAAACATCATCGGCATTCAAAACTCCCCGCAGGAACAGGTAACCATCGGAGGACAAGTGCGAGCGCAAGGTTGCAGCGGTTGCGGCGGAGAAGACCATTTCGCGAAAGGGCGCCAGCAGTTCGGGGGCAAGCATCCGCCCCTGCATTTGACAACCGTGCCACATGATGGTGATCCGTCGAAGTTAGCTGCTGCGAGAGTTCAGGGAACTCTTGATCACTACTCGCGGGCGTATTCTTTCAGGTAGCCACGAAAGAGAACAAGGTGTTCCTCTTCGGAAGCAAGGAGCCGAATACAGAGATCCTGGGTTACGTAATCTGTCCCGTCGGTCGCCCGAATGATCTCGTTGTACAAGGCGCAAGCGTTCTCTTCGGCCTGGATCACCCCTTCGATGACGTTCACCACGTCGGTGGTATCGTCCGGGGGTTGTCGCTGGCTGCCAAAGCTCAGTTCGGCCGAACCGGGTGTCGTGCCGCCGATCTGCTTGATTCGCTGTGCCAAAACTTGCGCGTGCCCGATTTCCTCGGTGACGTCAGCGGCCAGCGCTTTCTTGATTTCCTCGGCGCGGACGCCATCGAGATTGATACTGTTCGCCAGGTAATTGGTGACGGTCTCCAATTCCATGCTGTAAGCCTTCTTGAGAAGTTCAATGACTTCGGGGCGATTTTCGGACATCGTGGCGTTCCTTGCAGGTAGTGCGAAAAAAAGAATGTTGCTACGGAAACAGAATAGTGGTTTTGCTTTTAAAGTCAAAGGCCTTGGCAAGGGAAATAGCTTGGCAATAGAAAAAACTGCCCCTCGCCTAAGAGATAGACGAGAGGCAGTGTGGTGAGTGGCCAGGATACTAAGAATCAATATCAACAAGGCTCAGTCTTAGTCATTTGCCTCGCTTCTCCAAGTGGGTTGTCAGGGTACTAAGTCCAGCGAACGTTTTACTCAGGCCGTCGTGCCAAAACTCTGCCCTGTCGACAGTTCCCCTTAAAACCGCCTCAAAAGAGGTTAGCGGCGGTTATCGTCCCCGGCGTGGTTCTCCAACCAGCGTTGGGCCCGGTCGCGACTCGGAAATCGAAAAACCATCCAGAGGATGATCGCGGTGGCCACCAATAACGACCAAATTTGCCGTTCTGTGATGTAGGCCGCCAGGTTGAGAAAGGCCATCGCCTCGAGCATCGCATGTTCTACGAAGGTGCAATGTTGAAACGTCTGAAAAAGATGTTCTTCGGCCCCGGTCTGGTCAACCTGAGTTGTGCGGGTGGCGGAGCGAGTGATGGCAGTCACGACCAAGGGCCGTATGGCCAGCAACACCAGGACGCTCAGGCCGAGTGCCACGTAACTGATCAGTACCGGTTTGCCACCCGGGACGTCTCCCTTCCCAAAAGGAAATAGGACCACGGCCATCACCATGAAAATAATGACGGCGCCTGCCAGGCTTGCGACGACTATTTTGAGAATTGGTAATTGGTTATCCAGCGGATTCGATGGATTTTTCACTATGGTTCTCCGGGAGCTTTTGGACGCGGCCGGTTGGGACAGGGATGTTGAAAAGGTTTTTGTCCTCCCCGCCAGGATCCCTTGGCAGGATGATCGGTCTCGACGTATTGTTTCAAGAGATCAATCACTGCATCGTCACTCTTATCGACTTGCAGTTCAAACCAGTATCCTTTTTCGCCGCGTTTAGCAATGCGAATCCCAGCTGCCAGGCGGCCACGATGATCACCGCCAGCACAGTCGGCAGCAACCAGGGCTGCCATCAGTCGATCGGTCACAGACCCCTTGGTTTCTTCATAAGCCTTGGCCATGGCCACGATCACTTCACGTCCAGTGAGAGTGTTGCCCTGGCAGGCATAGTAACGCCCGCTCATGGCGCCCCAGTAGACGCCGGACGGGTCGGCACGGGCGGGGTTTCGATTGGCAGCCCGACCAGCCATGTTGATGATTGCCAACTGCCGCTTGTCCTTGCGGGCATCATCTTTGAGCAGCAGGCCGAGGACCGTTTCAGGATCATGCCCCTGCTCGAGAAGATCGAGTGCTTTTTCACCCCAGGGCGGGTGATGCCAGTGCTGGGTGCAAAAGGCACCGACACCAGCTCTGACGTAAGGGACGACTTTACCGACAGCGGGATACTTGCTGGCGACGGCCGCACCGGCAACTCCTGTCTCCGGATCGACCGCCACGATCGAAAACGTTTGGCTGATTCCATATTCCGGTTGCAATTCGTCAGCCTGTAGCGGGCTCAGTGTTAGCCATGAAAAGAATGTCATTAGGATTCCTTTTCGCAGCGCGCTCATAAAACGGGTTCCGTCCATCGTGAGCCTCCTGATCCTGGCTTCTAGGGAGCATGGAAAGTTCGTGGAGAGGTTTGCCTCGTAGAAGCACTAGGGGCCAGTGTAGCAGACTTAAATGCGAAGGAAATCGCTAAAGACGGTTCTTATCAGCAGGGCTAAATTGGGACTCGGTATGTTCCTTTTTTGACCGTAAAAATGATTAAACAACACTCCGTTTCGTGCTATATTGTGGGCCTTGTTCCTTCCTAACTAAATTGGAGCCAGCATGACCCAGCAAACAAATCGTCGCGTGTTCCTACAGAAAACAACCAAGGTAGCAGCGGCCACGGTTGCGATGACCAGCTTGGGAGCGGTGCATACTCAAGCGGCGGCAGCTGAGAGCAAGCTCGGAATCGGGATCATCGGCTGTGGTGGCATCATGACCCATCATGTTACCGGGCTGGTGGG
>JAYGDG010000756.1:0-12749 GCA_046583015.1 Pirellulaceae bacterium
CTAACCGTCTTCCTCGGGCTCAACAACCCTCTGTTACTTCACGGTACCCGTTCCATCACTCTTCAAGTCAATCGTGAAAACATTTTCACCAGCTACGACTTCGAGCGTTAACGGGGTTGTCGACGAGTTGTTGAACTTCTCGTTGATCTGAGTCTTGGCGGAAGCCGCCTCTGTCGGATCTGGTCCATCTATCGTCTGCGCCTCCAGCATTGCCATCTCCCTGTCTTCATCCTCATCCGGATCGAAGTTCTCGGCTTGACTGTTGTCTTTTTCAAACTTGCCTACCAGGACCTTGTATTTCCCAACCGGCGCGCCTTGCTTCGTTTCGGTAGAAAAAACTGCTTCAATTACAAATGTGCCGTCGGCTTTGCTATCACAGGCATACACTCGAGAAGCACCACCCGCAGCCGCTTCCAAGCGAATACGAGCATCACCTAACGGTTTGCCGTCATAGGTGATCTTACCGGTTACCGGATTCGTATCTTCAGTCTCAGCGCCACAACCCAACGAGGAAACCACTAACGCCATTACACCTAACCATAAAAAACAATTACGCATCGAATTCTCTCTTTCGTAAACTGCGGAAAGTTGGCTGTCCTGATCCAGAAAACCAACCACCTACGGAAACAATTTTGGTTTCAGACTTTCCGCCAAAAACCATTCAATAACAACCTGCCAACACTCGTCTCGAAGTCCCGCCAAATCAAGCGATGTCTCCGTCGTTTCGCTCAATCCTTTGAAGACTCAATAAGAGCTGTATGGCACCTATTTTGACCTTCAAACATCCCGCTTTACCAGGTTTACTGCCCAGCAAGCACAAAACTCTCAACCACTCCCTACCAGACTCGCCAACCATCAAAATAATTCCAGAAAAACTGTCTCCGACAGCAAATTCCCAGTTGGATAACTCCGCGCAAGAAGTTGTCTTAAGATAAGATCTGCGACAAAAAACACTAGGACTCCCACCGTCAAGGCAAACTTCTCGCCAACCCCACGCCGGGAAATCTAATACGACTTCAAGCGCTCAATATAACAGTTGGCAAACCAAAAAAACAAGCTCCCAAACCCCTCAGCCTGCAATGAAAAACCCCCATCAGGGTGGAAAACAGGGCTAATCGTTACAGTTTATCTGCTTCCAAGAAAAAACAACCAACCGACTGGGACCGATGGTAAAAGTGTCTCGCATTTCAACTAGAACAGCTTCCACGATCAGAAGACGACAGTTGCTCAGCAACTCAAGATGTCAGGATGTCATCACTTCGGAAACCGGTTTACTACCGTCCAAAACAAGTCGAACCGGACGACCATCACTGGTTTTCAGTTCCAAGTCCGGTGAAACACCCAATAGTGTATAGATCGTCGCCGCTAATTCGGACGGAGTGACTGGCCGCTCGCGGGGACTTTCACCGACCGCATCACTAGCGCCGAGTACCGTACCCCCACGAATTCCAGCTCCGGCCAAAGCGACGCTAAAAACACGCGGCCAGTGATCTCGGCCACCCCGGGTATTAAGTTTCGGCGTCCTACCGAACTCGCCCATTGCGACAACGAGTGTTTCATCAAGCAAACCTCGGTCTTCCAGATCGTCGATCAGAGCGCTCATCGCCAAATCCAACGATGGAATCAATCCCACTGGTTGTTTCGCTCCGGTATACCCTTCCTTTAAACGCGTATAAAGATTGTCGTGAGTATCCCAACCGCGCTGGTTCACTGTCACAAAAGGGACACCCCGTTCGACAAGCCGTCGAGCCAGCAAACAACTCTGGCCAATTGTCTTGCGGCCGTAACGTTGTCGCGTCTTGGCCGACTCTTTTCTCAAGTCAAAAGCCTGTTTAGCTTGCGGAGAAGTAACCAGTCGAACTGCCTGTTCGAATTCGGGATCTTTACCACCTGTTTCCTGTTCATCCACCAGCCGACTGAAACGATCTAGCTCATTGAGATAAGCCTGGCGTCGTTTGATGCGATCTGCAGTAACTCCCGTATAAAAATCCAGGTCACGGACACGAAAACCAGGCTTGGCAGGATCGCCACCCAAGGCAAAGGGCCTTGTCTGAATGGGCAAGAACCCGTTTCCACTGATCTTGGACCCGCCTACACGAAAATCAGGAACTGCCACGTGAGCTGGTAAAACTGTCGTAGCATTCTGGCGAACATGGGCGATCACCGATCCGTGCGTAGGATACTCCACAACGGGCGTTGGCTTGTAACCGGTCATCATGTAATGAGTGCCAAAATTGTGCTCCCCGAGCGGCGAAGTCATGGATCGAATCAAGGCGACCTGGTTCATCCGTTTCGCTAACTGAGGCAAACACTCGCTGACAAAAACACCGGGAATTTTCGTACTAATGGGTTGCAATGGACCACGTACTTCAACCGGCGCTGACGGTTTTGGATCAAACGTCTCCAGATGGCTGGGGCCACCGTCAAGCCAGATTAGGATACATGATTTCGCTCGCCCTACCAGCGATTCCGCTGCCGTCGCCCGTAAGGGATCCAGGGGAGTTAGCTGTCCGACAGTCAAGCCAAAGGCTGCCAGGCTGCCTACCTGTAAAAGGTCGCGTCGTGAAATCCCATCACACCGTCGATTTGGATTCCGCTGACTCTTTGGATATTTCAACATAGGCTTCGTCACTTCCTCTCGGGTCATGTTCCCCTTCCTGGAATTCCAGGAAAACCTCCTGCCCGGCAGCTATCATTAATGATTCGTTGTAAATTCACGACAGGCCAATAAACTCCAAAATAAATCTTCCAGCAACTCTCGCCGCTGCTGACCCGTTTGCACTTGTTTCTCTTGTTGCTGCCAGTATTCCCGTTCGGGTTCGGTAGGATAACGACTGAAACAGGACAAGTATAATTTGCTTACGATCTGGTCGTATGGTAACTGGGAATCCAAGAACTTACTCAGATGACTTTTTTTACTGCGAATCTTGCTGTTCACCAGGCGACCGTTCATTAAATGTAGTTTTCTCGTTAGGCCACCAGCTGCTCTCGAGCTGCTCGACACCTCGCAACTCTCTTCACGCGAACAGCGGCCCAGAATATCCAACTCCGCTGACGGCGTCAGCGAATCGAACAAGGTGACCGCCCTCGTTCCCAACGGAAAATCGCCATACTGATGGGGCACCCCGGTCACATCAACCAGCGCATCTGATAACACCTCCGCTTCCAGTGGGCGTACCAGTGCATGGGAATAAAAGCGGTCGTCCGCTCGATTCGCAGGCAAAGGCTGAGCACTACGGGCATACGTCTGGCTGCTGGCAATCGTCCGAACCACGTAACGCCATGAGTAATCATGTTCGCTAAACTGCCTGGCCAATTCCTTGAGCAACTTCGGATGCGTGGCAGGATTCGTGGACCGCATGTCGTCGGTCGGTTCCACCAACCCCCGGCCCATCATGTTCTTCCACAATCGGTTCACGGCAGCTGGGGCAAAATAGGGGTTCTGCCGGTCCGTCAGCCAGTCTGCTAACAGCTCACGACCAGCCTGGGCGGATTCCAGGAAACGTGTCCCCGGAATTCGCGGCACTGCCGCCTCTCCCGTACGTGGATGCGTTACTTCAGCATGTTCCTTCACGGAAACAACCCGGCCAACCTGCAAGGGTGCAAAGATGGCTGAGAGACCGTGGTAGTCATCCTGTGTCCACTGATCCAAGGGGTGGTTATGGCAATTTGCACATCGCAAACGAACACCCATAAATAACTCGCTGACAAATTCTGCACGGGCACGAGGATCCCCTGCTGAACGGTAAAAGTTAGCGGGGCCAATTTTATGAGAATCACCGGTCGTCGTCAGCATCGTCCGAGCCATCTGAGCGTAGGACGCATCCTGCTGAATCTGCTGTCGCAACCAGCCATGATATGTTTGCGCGCCGAGTGTATCTTGTGGACGGGAACGAATACGCAGCAACTTGGCAAACTGAAATGTCCAATAGTCGCTGGCCTCCGCCGACTTAAGCAAACGGTCAATCAAAACCAAACGCTTGCCAGAGCGCCCATCCTTGAGATAGCTCAACGATTCCGCCTCGGTTGGCAAACGACCAATCAAGTCCAGGTACAAACGTCGCACGAGCGTCGCATCATCGGCCATTGGCGATACCGGCAATCGCAATTGTTCAAGCGTTGTTCGGACGTGCCGATCAATAAAGTTCTCGCCCTTCGCTACCGGTAAAGTAACTGCCTGATCCGAAAGTGGAACGGTGAATTGCAGCGGCACCACCCGGTCCAGGAAGCGGGCCACGACAACATGACGTCCGCGGCGCAGCAACGTGACCTGTGAACTTGTCGGATCCACTTCAACGGCACTGGAATCTTCCGGCTCAAAAACTGTCCAATCGGTCACATCCGCTACTTGGCCATCGGCAAATTCAGCTTCAGCCCGCAGCTTCAGTTGCTCACCCGGTTTGCCAGCCAGGTGATCTGTTGGAAACACCTTGAAACGAACCAGTCGCCGGGGAGGACCGCGCTGAGCACCACTTTCAATCCAGCGCAACAGACGCTGTGCTCCCGCCTTATCCGCATCCAATCGATAACCACCACCATGATCTAAGATGCCCGTCGGTTTGAGTAGCAACAAGCTGCTGGCGGGGCGAGCCAGGTTGATTCTGCGACCTGCCACCTGTCGTACGATGGCATCATAATCGACCGCTGGATCACCACCGTAGAGAGAGAGCTTAAAACCGCCGCGACCAACGGCAGCCCCGTGACACGCTCCCGCATTGCAACCCGCTTTGGTCAAGACCGGCACAATTTGCGTATCAAAATGAACTGGTTCCGTCGGTGCAGCGCCAACCAGCGCCAACAGGTAGATACCGTAATAGATCAACAATCAATCTCCCAAAAACACGCCTCACGACTCAATAACGTCCAATCAATGAGCTTCTCTTCCCCGGCAAACTGCCAGCAGGAAAGTGACTCTGCAGAGCACCCACTATGAATCACTCGGTTTCGGTGCTGGTGGACGTCTCTCAGGTCGCGTCGGTTTCCGAGCTGGCTTTCCTTTTGGCTCCGGAAACTGCTCCGCCCATTTCTTCAAAAACTGTTGGGCTGTCTTGGTGCCATAGTTTTCCAGTTTACCAGCAGCAATGATCTGCCGCGCAACACGTCCTGTCTTGGCTGCTACTTCCGGATGTTCCGCAAAGTGCTTTTCCGCTGCCAGGGCCGCACG
The DNA here is from genome assembly GCA_046583015.1 of Pirellulaceae bacterium. Lineage (GTDB taxonomy): Bacteria > Planctomycetota > Planctomycetia > Pirellulales > Pirellulaceae > JAZADA01. Next base: position 5,165 of record JAYGDG010000756.1, read on the forward strand.
TTTCACTTCCTCGTCCGAAGCATCCTTTCGAATCACGGGACCGAGCAACGGTCGCAAGTCAATGTTCGCTGCCGGCGCAGTGCTATTTGGCCGTGCTGCTGGTTTCTTGGCCATGGGTCGTTTCACACCAAGATCGGCTAACGTTGGCATCTTGCCACCCACCACTTCCACCACCGGTTTTAGGACCTTCGCCATATCTGCCTGCAGACTGGGTGAAATCAGCGCAAAATTGCTGACAACTTTCCGATCTTTGGCAAACAGGATCGTCAAGGTGACGTTGCGATTGAGCCCATAAGCCCCCGGACCCTCTTTACCGTCCAGAGAAATGGTGACCGGAGCTTTTTTCGGAAAGGCATGCCTGGCTCGCTTGAGCCGGGCTTCCAGGGCCGTCTGATCATCACCAAGAAAAATCAAACTGCCGTACAACTCCTGCGGATGCTGCTCTACATAACGCATCAAGACCTGCGTAAGGCTGTTGGATGGCCTTGTCAATTGATGGACAAAAATAAACAGGACCGGTTTGCCGTCAGCTTTCTCGATAAGGTCTAGTTCCTTACCGGCCAAGTCGCCAAACAACCCACGCACTTTAAAGGTGGTTAGCTTCTCACCTGCCTGCGGTCCCGAAAAAACCGGGTCCTCCGCTCCCCAGGCAATACCTGTCAAACCACATAAACAGATGGCCAGCAAGCAATTCCTCCATCTCAAAGGGTACGGCTTCCGATGCATCAGATAAGCTCCTTATCAGCAGACTTGCCCACAACAATTGTGGCGACGTCTAGATCGTACCCCTATATCTTATCAACAAACCAAAGGCGGGAAAGTTCCGTTTGCCGACCAAGCCTGGTGACCGAATGAAGACCTCTCCTCTAAGACCAGCAACAAGTGCTTAAAGGCAAACCAGCCCACTGTTTAGCTGCCTCATTAAGCCTCTTTTTTGCCACTCTTATTAGTTTTTAATAATTTTTATCTGCCGATGGACCAACCGTGTCACAGGTTCTTCGATACTCATTATCAAGAGACAGCAACAGACGCTGGTTACTGTCTTGAAACAACGTTCACAACACGAATTCCCCCACATTAACGACAGGAGAAAAAGCCATGGCAAAATACTACATCGAATCTGGACAACTTAAACGGATCATCGAAGCCAGTGGACCGATTTCGGCAGCTGCCATCGCCTTGGAAGCAGCTCGCGAACAGGACCTCGAACTGGCTCGTGTTCTTACGATTAACGAACGTGGTTTTGTCCGCGACCGCTCTCTTATGGAGCGGTATACATCCGATCTGGTGTTGGAAACCGGGACACTGCTGACGCTTCTCTGGGAACAAGCACTCGAATGAGCAAGCGGGCCCTTAATCCCAATTCGGGAGCTCTGACCGACTCGGAAGTTGTCGAAATTCGGGTATACTCCATCGGTTGTTGACAAGTAGTCCTTCACGATGGGGAATACCCGTTATGGTTCATTCTTCGCGGTCAAAGGCGCTCTGGTCATGGCCAGGGCTGAGAGTCCTGGTCTGTTTTTTTAGCTGGTTTGTCGCGCAGGCTGCTGTTGCTGCAGATCCTCAGCAGCCGAACTTTTTGTGGATCAGCACAGAAGACATTAGCGCTCATCTGGGTTGTTATGGAGACCCCCACGCAAAAACACCCAACCTGGATCAACTGGCTCGGGAAGGGGTTCGTTATTCACAGGCTTTTGTTGTTGCCGGTGTCTGTGCACCGTGTCGCTCATCGGTAATTACCGGCATCTACCCAACCACGTTGGGAACGCTACATATGCGGTGTCGGGCAACACTACCAGCGGAAGTAAAATGTTTCTCCGAATACCTGCGGGCAGCCGGATACTACTGTACCAACCGCTCCAAGACAGATTATCAGTTCGCGGTACCGAAGGGAGCCTGGGATGAGTCTGGTGGCCGGGCCCATTGGCGTAACCGTCCAAATCCTGACCAGCCTTTTTTTGCTGTTTTTAATTTCACGACAACTCATGAAAGCCGCATTGCCTCGGACAACCGATATCAGCAAGCGACCAAATCGTTGCCCAGGCAGTTGTTTCAGGACCCGGCCAACCTGACCACCTTACCACCCTATTATTGTGATACGCCGGTAATTCGTAAGGACTGGGCCCGCAACTATGACTTGATCAGTGCCATGGATCTCCAGGCGGGTGACTTGCTCAGGCAATTGAAAAAAGATGGCTTGAGCGACAATACAATCGTCATTTTTTGGTCCGATCATGGGATTGGTTTACCGCGGGGCAAGCGCTGGCTGTACGACTCGGGAATGCACGTTCCGCTAATCGTACGGATTCCGGAAAAGCTGCGCGTCAATGGCCAGGGAGCACCCGGGACCGTTAATGATGAACTGGTTAGCCTGATTGACCTGGCACCAACACTCTTAAACCTGGCCGGGATCAAGATCCCGGCTGTTTTACAGGGACGCGCCTTCCTCGGTAATCAACTTACTGAACCCAGGAAATACGTCTACGGCGCTCGGGACCGGATGGATGAACGTTACGATATCATTCGGGCCGTCCGTGACAAGCAATACAAGTACTTGCGCAACTATGAGCCCTTCAAGGCTTACTACCAGTACATGAATACTCCAGAAAAAGGAGCCTCCATGCGTGAATTGAGGCGTGTTCATGCCCTGGGCCAGTTACCAGCAGCTGCTGCACGATTCATGGCAGACCACAAGCCGACCGAGGAACTCTATGATCTACAGCAGGACCCGCACGAAATCCATAACCTGGCAGACTCTCCAAAACACCAGGCTATTTTGAAACGGATGCGGGAAGCTCACTTGGAGTGGGTTCTGCAGACACGGGACCTGGGACTCCTTCCCGAACCGGAAATCATCCGCCGTGAACAAGCGTTGAAAAGCCGTTACGCCATCCTCAGGCAACCAGGGGGTAAAACGCTGGTTCAGGACCTGCGAAAGACTGCTAGTCTCAGCCTGCAGGGGAGCGAAGCACTTCCGCAATTGATCCAGCGTGTCGGGGCCCAAGATGCCGCGGTCCGTTACTGGGCATTAATCGGCATTGGTAATCTCGCCACCAAAGCCATGGTGGCTCAAGAGGTAACGCGATCTGCCTTAAAAGACGGATCACCAAGTGTGAAGATTGCTGCGGCCCGGGCACTCTGCCACATGAACCAGCCGGAACAGGCCCTGCCGGTACTGGTCCAACAACTCAAGAGTGAGCACGAATGGGTTCGTTTGAATGCCGCCATTGTGCTTGATGAAATTGACGGGCAGGCGCGGCCAGCCATCCAGGATCTGCAGGCTGCACTCAAGGACAAGCAAAACAAGTACGTGGTACGAGTCGCAAACCGCGCCCTTAATGAGTTGCTGGGGACCAGCCATACCGTGCCTTAAAGCCACGACAGCAAGTAGGTATCATGACTGATCAACCATTACGTTTACTGATCCTGGGTGCACATCCGGATGACGCAGAATTTCATGCCGGCGGGCTGGCTGCCATTTATGCCAGGCTGGGACATGTCGTCAAAATGGTCTCGGTCACCAATGGAGCCGCCGGCCACCATGAAATGACCGCCAGCAAACTGGCTCAACGCAGAAGTCAAGAGGCCGCCGCAGCGGGAAATATTATCGGCGCCCCCTATGATGTTTGGAGTTTCCCGGATGGCCAGTTGCAACCAACACTAGAAGTGCGCGAAGCAATCATCCGGGAAATTCGCTCTTTCGCCCCAGACCTGGTTGTGACACATCGCACATGTGACTATCACCCGGACCACCGTGCAGTAGGACAAGCCGTCCAGGATGCCTCCTACCTGGTCACTGTCCCGCTGGTCGTACCAGAGGTTCCAATTCTGAGCAGGGATCCCGTGGTTGCCTACATGACGGACCCCTTCACCAAACCAGCATCATTGGAACCGCATGCGGTCATCGACATCGATCCTTACCTGGATACGATCGTCGAAATGATTGCTCAACACGTTTCCCAAGTCTTCGAGTTTCTTCCTTACAACAAGGGCAGTTTCGAGACCGTGCCAAGTGATCCTGCAGCACGATTCGCCTGGCTGAAGGAGACCTTTCAGCAGTACATCGGCTGGCGGAGTGAAAAACACCGTTCCGCATTAGTGGCTGCCTACGGCGAACAACGGGGCAACCAAGTTCGCTGCATGGAGGCTTACGAGATCAGCGAATACGCCAGCGCTTTGGATGAAGATCGCAAAGACCTGTTATTTCCCCGCTTGGCCGATTAAAGCTCCACCGAGAAGCAGTTATTTCTGCTTTTTCGCGGCTGGCAAATGTCGGACCACAAACAAGACTTCACACCGCATCGTCTGACCACCGTCGCCAGGACTCACAGCAGGTTTCTTGGCTGGACCGATCGGTTTTTCTGGCAAGGGAACGGGCTCTACTCTCAACAGGGAAGTCGTCCCCAGTGGGCGGGCCACTCGACTCAATAACACGAGGTCTGCCAGTAAGCGTCCAGCACGGGCCTTGAATTCGGCTCCCTTTTTCGTGTCTGAATCCGCCTGGCCCCATTGGGTCGCCACCGCCTCATGCAAAAACTTGAACGCCTGTAACTCGTTGGGCAACATGGCCAGGTTAAAACGATGACCAGTAATCTCCTTGGGAAAATCAGAAAGAAGTTCCGTCGTATCATCAATTTGCTGCCCATCGCAAACCACGTAGATTAAATCTACATTCAGATAGTCGTCTGCCTTGTTGTCTCGCTTGGCAACAACTCCCTTTAGGTACCGGCTCTTGAGAATTGATTGCTCCAGCGGTCGATCCACTTCAATCGCTCGATCAAAGAGAATCCCATGCTTCAGCAAGATCTGTTCCATGCGACGATTCTTGACACCTTCAGGAGTCATGGCAACTTCAACAACAAACAGTAACCGATTGCCTGCTAATTGTTCGATTCCCGGTATCACCGGCTGCGGTTGCGATACCACGGGATTGTTCACCGCGGGAACCGTTTTGTCGGGACCAGGATCCGTGGTTGGTTTATTATCGGAACCTGGAGTTCCAGCCAGTTTTTCCTGGTCCTCTTGATTCGTTGGATTATTAGTCTCTGAAGTCGAATCTGGATCCTGCTGGGTGTTCGTCCCATCAACCACTGCGGTACCGCTTTGCTGATCCGGTGTGGTGGTCGTGATGGGGTTGTCGTCGGCCGGGTTGTTACCTTTGACAAGATCATCTGCCTGTTCCGGAAGCATCAAACGAACAGCCAACAACAAGGCTGCTGCTGTAGTCAACGTCAGCACCAGGCCTTGCCAGTGTTCCGTGACCCAGGATCGTGACGATCCAGTGGATGCCGTTTGCTGATCTCTCTGGCGATCTACTCGCTCGGGCTCCGGCACCGGTTGCTGGCGTTGGGCTGTCTCCAGCACGCTGCGGGCAAACCCTTCTTCCAACTGGTGTTTGGGTAACTGCTGCATTCCCATTCGCAGCAGTTTCAGCTCGTCGAGAGCCTGTTGGTGAAGATCACTATCACGCAATAGCTGTTCAACCTGCGCAGACTCAGCCGTCGTCACCTCACCATCCAGGTAGGCACTGAGCAATGCTTCATTGACAACTTCGTGAGGATTCATCGTACGCTCGATCAACAAAAAACAGCAAGACTTTCGGCAACAGGCCCTCCTGTTCCCCGTTCGTTTCTTAGTTCACAGCTGGCATCAGCCAAGACCCTTAACTTCTTTTTCAGTAGTCATCGGCATCCAGACTACCCAGATCACCTTTGATCTCGGTCTCGTCTCGTCTAAAAACCCATTTCTTATTCTATTTCAGTCGTTATGCCGGATCCTGACGACCTCTGCCAGGAACCTCGTATGACCTTAATATTGGTGGAGCCTGCAAAAGAAGTCAAACTTTTTGCGCGTTTCCCGAGCCAAGCCGTCGATTAATCAGAAAAAGCTTTAAAAACAGTCTTTTCGGTTTCCCAGAAAAGTGTTTTGAGGTCTTGCAGATCCCCTTGCGACTGCCGAACCGCTCCCCTGTGCGGATCCGGAAAGTTTGCCTGCCTGCTGCTCGACACTTACGGTCCCATACGATTAGTAAGCCGCTCGTACTCAAGTCGACTAAGTCATCCGGTTATGGCAAACAATACTCGACGACAGGCTGCAAAAACACGATAATCAGCTCAACATGGAAAGGTAAGTGCCTTCAAGGAAAGGAATACCGGGTTTGACTGTCCGCAAACTGATCGGTCTCTTGCGTTGGCCACAACGAACATGGTTGTTGATCCGGATGTTGATCCTCAACATCGGCAACAATCCGACTGGTTGTCGGAGACGACCTGGGGCCCCTTCCCTGCTGAGTCTATTGGCCCTCTTGCTGCTGGCTGCCACAGGTCCCGTGCAAGGCGCGGATTTGAACGAGGGTCGCAAACTGTTTCGCAGTGGATCTTACTGGGAGTGTATTGAGTCTGCCACAGTGGCCATCGAACAGACGCCCTGGATAGAAACCTGGTGGAAACTGAAGATTGAATCGCAATTGCAGGTTGGCCAGTACACAGCAGCATTGCAGACCGTCGAAAATGGGCTAAAGCGTTTCAACTCGAGTATTCAATTGCGCTGGCTGGGCCAAGAACTTTATCGGCGCAACGGTATGCCTGAAAAGGCCCTGGTAATGGTTGCCTCGATCGGCGAGTTAGCTAACCAAACACCGTGGCGTTACTCGGATGCCACCAACCGTGTCATCTTGGGACGTTTCTTCCTCTTACAGGGTGCGGATCCGCGCCAAGTCTTGGAACTGGCTTACGATCGGGCCAAGAAAGACCAGCCGCAACTGGTCGATAGTTGGCTCGCCTCGGCGGAATTGGCCTTAGAGAAACAAGATTTTTCGCTCGCCATCCAATCCTTGAAAGAAGCTGTGAAACTGGTAGCCGACGACCCTCAAGTCCACTACTTGATGGCCCGTGCACTGGCCACCAGCGACCCGGTTCGCGCAACGAAATCGCTCGAGCAGGCACTCAAGTTGAACCCCCAACACATTCCCAGCCACATTCTGAGAATTGACCGTTTGATTGACTCCGAACAATACGAAGAGGCCAAGCGAGTATTGCGTGTGGTGCTGGGGATCAACATCCGCCACTCCTCCGCCTGGGCTTACCAGGCCATCCTGGCTCATTTAGCCAATGATGCAGAGAGTGAATCGCTCTGGCGCCAAGCGTCTCGACAATGGAATATTGATGCCGCCAACACGGATCATTTGATTGGTCGCAAACTGTCTCAGAAGTATCGTTTTGAAGAGGGTGCTCACTACCAGCGACAGGCTTTACAGGCAAATCCACAGCATGTGCGAGCCCAGGCACAACTCGCCCAGGACCTGTTACGAATTGGCAAGGAGGCAGAAGGCTGGCAACTGGCAGAAAAGGTCAACGAACAAGACCCTTACGACATCGTGGCCCATAACCTCGTTACACTGCAGAAAAAACTAGCGCAATTCACGACCTTGGAAGAAGCGGGCATTATCCTCAGGATGGACAAGCGCGAAGCGCAAATCTACGGACAACGTGCCATGCAACTGCTTCAGCGAGCCAAACAGGCCTTGTGTAGTAAGTACAAGATGCAGATTGTTGAACCTGTGATCGTGGAAATCTTCCCCGACCAG
>JAYGDG010000806.1:0-1858 GCA_046583015.1 Pirellulaceae bacterium
CCCGCAAGCTCTTGAACACCGGAAACATAGCTTTGGCGTTTGACGACAACCGGGAGAAATACTGGTCGATCGGTCTGCGGGGTGAAGGGCAGAATCGACTGGGCAATCTGCTGATGCAGGTGCGAGATGAACTCGGGGCTAGCCCGGGAAGTGACTGACGCCGTGGGATGCCCGGGTGTCCGTCCCGCAAGCCTGCCTACCCTTGATGCCCGGTATCCGGGACTTAGTTTTTGCCGTATTCTGTCGAGTACATCGGCAGGTAGCGGTAATACACCTCCAGGCTCAGGGTCGAGAGGGCGGTCGATACGATCCGGCCCATGCGGTTTCCGTGGGCGTCTCCGTTGGGATTCCAGCACTGACTGCCGACGAGATTGCAGAAACGGCGGAGTTCTTCAGCTTTGGAACCAACGACCTGACCCAGATGAGCTTCGGCTTCAGTCGGGATGATATCGGTAGTTTCCTTCCAGATTACCTGAATGAGAAAATCCTACCGGCTGACCCTTTTGCCCAGCTCGATGCCACGGGTGTAGGCCAATTGGTCCAGATGGGGGTGCAAAAAGGCCGCGAAACACGGCCAAATCTGAAATGTGGGATCTGTGGAGAGCATGGCGGAGACCCGGCCTCGATTAAATTCTGCGCGAAAGCCGGCCTGGATTACGTGAGCTGCTCCCCTTACCGGGTGCCGATCGCTCGCCTCGCCGCGGCTCAAGCGGCCATCAGTTCAAAAATGTAAGAGGTTTAAAATAAACAACTTACGATAAAATGGGGCCAATTATTGGCCCCATTTTTATTGCCCAAGGCAGCGCGGCAGAAAACCAGATCAAAAAATAAATGGTTATTTGGTCTAAAGTTTGCGAAGCGACAAATGTACATTAGTACATAGCTTGGTCTATTTTGAACGTAAGTCGGGCCTCATACGTCTGACTTATTGGATAAATAGTCCAAACAACAACACAACAACAACAACAACACTTGCAGTTCAAGGAGGAAGGCCCACTACGGCCTGTCCGCAGGCTGCATAAAAGAAGCGGGAAACAACAATGTATAACGACAACAAAGCGATAAAGATATATCTTCGCGAAATTGGGACGGTCGACCTTCTGACTCCGAAGGAGGAGGTTCAGTTGGCCAAACGGATTCAAAAGGGGGATGAGGCAGCTCGCCAGCACATGATTACGGCCAATCTGCGCCTCGTGGTGAAGATCGCCCAGTATTACAGCGGCCTCGGCTTACCCCTCCTGGACCTGATTTCTGAAGGCAACATCGGCTTAATGAAAGCTGTCGAGCGTTTCGACCCGACGAAAGGTGCCAAACTCAGCACCTACGCGGCCTGGTGGATCAAACAGTCCATCAAGCGCGCATTGGCGAATCAGAGCAAGACGATTCGACTGCCGGCTCACCTGGTCGACAAGATCTCCAAGATGCGGCGTACCACGCACGCGCTGACGGAACAGTTCGGACGGGAGCCGACGAATGAGGAGATTGCTTACGCCATGGACGTGAAAACCAAGGTGATTGCACACTGGAAGACGGTTTCACTCAGTCCGGCATCCCTGGATGCCCCGTTGAATGATGATGACGGTGCCGTATTCTCCGAGATTATCGGCGATGACAAGGCGCTCACGCCCTTCGAGAACATCAACCGCATACAGGTGAACAGTGATGTGAACCGAATGATGGAGAAACTTGACGACCGGGAGCGTGACATCTTGATGTACCGCTACGGTTTGAATGGGCACAAGGTCGAAACCCTGGAAACGGTCGGTGAACGGTTCAAGATCACCCGCGAGCGCGTGCGACAGATCCAGAATGCCGCCGTGAAGAAACTCAAGGGCATGCTCGAAGAGTACGAACGACC
>JAYGDG010000823.1:0-4430 GCA_046583015.1 Pirellulaceae bacterium
CCGCCGCCTGATCCAGGTTCTTTCGCGACGCACCAAGAATAACCCCGTCCTAATCGGAGAGCCGGGTGTTGGTAAAACCGCCATCGCCGAAGGGCTTGCCCTGAGAATTGTGCAGGGTGATGTACCCAAGTCGCTGGCCGGTAAGCGTGTCGTGTCACTCGACATGGGGGCCCTGGTTGCGGGCGCCAAGTTTCGCGGCGATTTCGAAGAGAGGCTCAAGTCCGTCTTGCGGGAGGTCCAAGAGGCTGACGGCGAGGTAGTTCTCTTTATCGACGAATTACATACGGTTGTTGGCGCCGGTGCCGCGGAAGGGGGGGCAGATGCAGCTAATTTACTCAAACCGGCGTTGGCACGGGGTGAGTTGCGATGCGTGGGAGCGACCACACTCAACGAGTATCGCCAATATATTGAAAAGGATGCGGCGCTCGAACGCCGTTTTCAGCCTGTACATGTCGGCGAGCCAACAGTCGACGACACGATAAGTATTCTACGCGGGATCAAGGGCCGTTATGAGAAACATCATGGTGTAAAAATCAAGGATTCGGCTATCCTCGCGGCTGCCACCTTGTCGGATCGTTATATAGCGGACCGCTTCTTGCCGGACAAAGCCATTGATCTACTCGACGAGGCGGCCAGCAAACTGGCCATGGAGCGAGACAGTGTGCCCGGTGAGATCGACAAGATTCAGAGGGAGTTAACCCGCCTGGAACTGGCCGCCAGGCAACTCCGCGAGGAGCAGGAGGAGGAAACGGAATCGCAGGTGGCCGACATGAAGGACCGAATCGATGCGCTCAAACTGCACGAAGCATCCTTACTGGAGCAGTGGAACCAGGAAAAACTGGGAATGCAAGATATTCAACAAGTGCGGCAGGAACATGCCGACGCAGAGCACGCGTTTCAACAGCTTGACTCCCGCATCCAGGCGAAACGGGCCTCACAGCAACCGGTTAGCGAAGATGAATATCAAAGCCTTTTCGAAATCGACGCCCGGCTCAAAACGCTTCGCAAGAACCTGGAGGCTGCCACGGAATCAGATCGCCCAAACGAGGGAACTCGCGTCTTGTTGCGTCAAGAAGTGACCGATGCAGAGATTGCCGATGTTGTCAGTCTCTGGACCGGCATCCCAGTGAGCCGGATGCTTGAAGCAGAGCGGGCGAAATTGTTGCAGCTAGAGCAGCGACTGCAGCAACGACTGATAGGTCAGGAGGAAGCGGTTGTGGCCGTTTCTAATGCCGTCCGCAGGAGCCGCAGTGGACTACAGGACCCCACGCAACCAGTTGGCTCTTTCCTCTTCCTGGGGCCGACAGGTGTTGGCAAGACGGAATTATGTAAAGCCCTGGCAGAAGTTTTGTTTGATGACGAAACGGCCATGGTGCGCCTCGACATGAGCGAATACATGGAAAGACACTCAGTAAGTCGGTTGATCGGAGCGCCCCCTGGTTACGTTGGCTACGAGGATGGCGGAAAGTTGACAGAAGCCGTTCGGCGACGACCCTACTGCGTCGTCTTGTTGGACGAAATCGAAAAGGCTCACCCGGATGTGATGAACATCCTTCTACAACTGCTTGACGATGGTCGGCTGACCGACAGCCATGGGCGTACAGTCAGCTTTTCTCACTGCATCGTGGTGATGACGAGCAATATCGGCAGCCAGCTGATCCAGCGAGTGGCCGAGGAGGGTGGCGACGAAACGGAGATGCGTGAAAGCGTCCAGCAAACACTCCGAAGCCGCCTGTTGCCAGAATTCCTTAACAGGATTGATGAGACGATCGTCTTTCATCCACTTTCACCGGGCGAACTGCGGCAGATTACTAATCTGCAAATAGAACAATTAATCGATAAGGTTGCCGACCAGGAAGTTACACTCGACGTCAGCGACGAGGCGAGAGATCTGCTTTCCGAGGAAGGATACGATCCTGTCTACGGTGCAAGGCCACTCAAACGGGTTCTTCAACAGCGGCTCGAGAATCCGCTTGCTAGCCGCCTGCTAGAGGGTATTTTGTCTGACGGAGATGTGGTACGCGCGGTTGCCATCGATGGCGCAATCGCCTTCCAGGAATCGGCGCTGAACCAGGAAGAATGTAGTTAAAGAGCGATCTGCCTGGCAAAAGAAGGCACCGTAAAGACGGCCTATCGTTCCTCCAATTCAAGCCTTTCGATAATTTCCTCGGCACCAACAGTAAGTTTTCGGATCTTGTCGGCGATCACCGACTTATCAGAGACACTCGCCTTCGCCAGATGCGCTTTGTAGTGCGTCAGCTTGCGCTTGCGGTGACGACGGCGTTTCAGTTCTTTGCGACGCTCGCTGCAACCCACGGTTGGTCCTCTCGGAAATTGAAGAAATGCAACAGATAGAAGTGTCCTATCTTCTAACATCTCCGCTGCCTGGGGTCAACGTGCGTCCGCAACTGGGTTGTTGAAACTAGCTAGTTTTGTTAGATTTGCGCAATTGCGCCAAGCTCGAAGGAATGGTCCGTCATGGTGGCGGCTCGGCACGGCGGGACAAGTGACTAGAACGGTCCAAAGGACATTCAGGCCGACTGCAGGCCGGTCCAGAGGACCTAAAGGTATCATGGTAAATCGCAACCTCATTCGCAGCCTCGAAGACGACGAGCTCACCAAAGAACTAGAAGGCCTTTTCTCGGGCCAAGACGACGTCCTGGACGTATCGTTGGAAAACGAAGCGGACTATACGGTTAACAACGTTGTGGAAGGACATATTATACGAGTCGAAGACGACATGGTCCTGGTCGATGTTGGCTTTAAAAGTGAAGGCACAATCGCATCGTACGAATGGGACGAAGAGGATCCGCCGGAAGTCGGCAAAACGGTCCAAGTCTTGATCGAAGACGTCGAGGATGAATCCGGGGCTGCCGACGACCCCTACGGCATGGTTTCTCTCAGCAAACGCAAGGCTGAAAAGATCATGGCCTGGACGAAGATGATGAAGGAAATCGAGGAAGGGCAAGTTGTTAAGGGCGTCGTGACACGCAAGATCAAGGGAGGATTACTTGTCGACATTGGAGTCAACGTGTTCTTGCCAGCCAGCCAGGTCGACATTCGCAGGCCTAGCGATATCGCTGATTATATCGGGCAGGAGGTCGAGTGCGAGGTGCTTAAAATTGACGAGGCTCGGCGGAATATCGTGGTCAGCCGCCGGTCACTGATCGAACGGCAGCGAAAATCAGACCGCGACGAATTAATGAAGACGCTCGTCGTTAACGAATTGCGAAAGGGTGTGGTGAAAAACATCGCCGATTTCGGCGCGTTTGTGGACCTGGGCGGAATCGATGGCCTCTTGCATATTACGGATATGAGCTGGGAACGCATCTCCCATCCCTCTGAACTTGTGTCGATCGACGAGGAAGTCGAAGTGATGATCCTAAGCATCGACTACGAAAAAGAAAAGATCGCTTTGGGGCTCAAGCAGAAAGAAAAGAATCCGTGGGAAGACGTCGAGGAAAAGTATCCGGTTGATAGTCGCATTAACGGAACAGTCGTCAACGTGATGAGCTACGGGGCCTTTGTGAAACTGGAACCTGGTATCGAGGGACTTGTCCACATTAGCGAAATGTCCTGGACTCGACGAATCAATCACCCCAACGAATTGGTGCAGATCGGGGATGAGATTGAAGTCGTGGTGTTGGGAGTCGACAAGAACGGACAACAGTTGGCGTTGGGCATTAAACAGACGCAGGATAACCCCTGGACGAAAGTTGCCGAGGACTATCCGATCGATTCCGAGGTCACAGGTAAAGTGCGCAACCTGACGAACTATGGAGCTTTCATCGAACTGACGGAAGGGATTGATGGGTTATTGCACGTCTCGGATATGTCGTGGACCAGGAAGATTAGCCACCCCAGCGAGATGATCGAAAAGGGGCAGGAGGTCAACTGTAAAGTAATCTCCGTAGACCAGGAACGCCGGCGAATCGCCCTCGGCCTAAAGCAGTTGAGCGATGATCCCTGGGCCCATGATATCCCGAGCCGCTATCAGCCTGGCCAGGTGGTCACGGGCGCTGTTACCAAGATCACCAATTTCGGTGTTTTTGTTAGTCTCGAGGAGAACCTGGAAGGCCTGCTTCATATTTCGGAATTGGCCGACGAAAAGGTTGAGAATCCGGAAGATATCGTGAAAGTGGGTGACGAAGTAGAGGTTAAAATTCTTCGTGTCGACACCGAAGATCGGAAAATTGGACTCTCTCGTAAACGAGTGGAATGGGCTGAAGAAGATGAAGCGGCGGCAGCCGAAAGCGAAGATCGCACCAGGAAGGAGGCCGTCAAACTTAAGGGTGGACTGGGATCGAGTGGCCCCTTGATCGACACCACGCCTGTGGAAGTAAGTGAATCGACCGGGGATGATTCGGATGCCGAGGAGGCCCCGGAAGCAGAAGAGTCTGGTAGTGATGATTCCACCGATGCTGCCGGCG
>JAYGDG010000038.1:0-6411 GCA_046583015.1 Pirellulaceae bacterium
CGTTCCCTCTTTAAGTGGTGACACGAAACCATTGACATCCACCTCGATAATTCCTGCAGGTGTGACGTTATAAGTCACATCTCGACTGAGGTCGCGAATCTGCCCACTAGCATAACTACCCTCAACCACCAATTGTTGAACGGCATCGCGTCCGGAAACAAGGATGGCGCCGTCCTTTAACCGACCTGTTTTAATCGCAATCGACTTGAGTTGCCCCGGATCGCCAAGCCCGGGTGCTTCGTCCGGTTTGGCTGCATCGGCGGCAAACATGACAGATGTGGCGGAAAGTAAACAAGCAGCCATCAGAAGGGCTGCGGCAGGAATTGAGCGTCTCATGTTTTCTCCCTGTACGTCGTGTATCCTCATAGCGCAACATCCTTTGCGCATCGAAACATATACTGCTCAGAATTATCGTCCGTTGACCTAGAAAATGCAAGAACAAGTATACGATGATTGATGCGTTACCCCTCTTGATGGGGGGGGTCTTGATACACGGACTAGCGCTTAACTCTCGTCCAAGACCATGATTGCTCCCTCCCTGAATTCCTCCAGAAAACAGCCCCGATCTCTAACAAAACAATAGCACGCGCTGTCGCGACCATCACATCGACAACGCCCTTCTGAGGTGGTAGTTTTACTGGTTCGACATCAATCGCTAAAAAAGACCGTCTGCCTCCCTTCCAGAAATCCAATGAGCACAACGTCTTTCTCACACGCAACCACCTCGACACTTGCTCGAGCAGAGCATCGTCGTCGTGGCGGTGGTAATCCAGTTCTTTGGTTTTTCATTGCCTCGGTGCTGATCGTCAGCCTCTTGTTTCTCATGCTTTTGCGTAAACCACCCGGGACTGCAGAGGCCAAGGAACTGGTCCTCTACTGTGCAGCCGGCATGCGTTACCCGATGCAAGAGATCATCACGAAGTACCAGCAGGAGTATGGAGTCACCATCAGTGCCCAATTTCAGGGTTCAAACACGTTGCTGGCTCAAATTGAAGTGAGCAAGACAGGCGATCTCTATCTGGCCGCGGACAGCAGCTACGTCGAGTTAGCCCGTCAAAAGGGACTGGCCCAAGAATCGCTCAGCCTTGCTCATATGAAACCGGTGATTGTCGTTCACAAAGATAACAAGACCATCCACAGTATTGACGATTTGATATCTCCCCAGCACCGGGTTGCCTTAGGCAATCCAGATGCAGCGGCGATCGGCAAGAAAACACGTAAATTGCTAACCACGTCCGGCCACTGGGAAGCGTTAAACGCAAACGTGACAAAACGCGGCGTTTACAAGCCGACGGTCAACGAAGTAGCGACCGATGTACGCTTGGGTTCGGTGCATGCGGGTGTTATCTGGGATGCCACCGCGATTCAATTCCCAGATTTGAAGCAAATCTCCTGCCCTGCCCTCGATGCAGGGGACGCGTCGATTGAAATTTGCGTCCTCAAGAGTTCCAAGCATCCGACAGCTGCCCTCAAGTTCGCCCGTTATATTGCAGCCCGCGACCGGGGCCTGCAAACGTTTGGCAAAAAGGGCTTCCGCATCGCTGACGGTGACGTCTGGGAAGAGCATCCGGAGCTGACGTTTTTTGCCGGTTCCGTCAATAGTCGTGCGCTGAAATCAATTATCACGAGTTTCGAGCAGCGAGAAGGCGTCACGGTCAATACGGTCTACAACGGTTGTGGCATCTTGACGTCGCAAATGCGT
Organism: Pirellulaceae bacterium; assembly: GCA_046583015.1. Lineage (GTDB taxonomy): Bacteria > Planctomycetota > Planctomycetia > Pirellulales > Pirellulaceae > JAZADA01. Next base: position 1,703 of record JAYGDG010000038.1, read on the forward strand.
GGCATGGCAAAAAACAAGGGCAAGGGTTTTCCCGACAGCTACATGGCTTGTGACGTCTACTATCTGAAAGCCGTCCAGGACTTATTTGAAGAGGGAATCCATGTCTCTGATACAGACATCATGCTGGTGGTACAAAAAGGGAATCCCAAGCAAATCAGGCAGGTCAGTGATCTGACCAGGGACGGAATTCGTGTGGCCATTGGTCATCCGGAACAGTGCACGATTGGAGTCCTCAGCAGACGACTGCTGGAAGAAGCCCATGTTTACCAGGCCATCAAGAGAAAGGGCAACGTGGTCACCGAAACCGCCTCCTCCGCGCTGCTGATACCAAACATCACGACCGGTGCCGCCGATGCGGTACTGGCTTACCGCAGCGATACACTTGCCGAGCGAGAGAAACTGGAGGTGGTGGCGATTGAGTCCGACCTTGCCAAGGCGATCCAACCCTACAGCACTGCTCGCTCTTCACAGCATAAGGCGCTCAGCGGTCGCTTGTTCGACACGATTGCTCGTTCGCGAGACCAATTTGAAAAGGCCGGCTTCAATTGGCGATTGGACCAGTCCTCTAACGCACCCGGCCCACGGGACGATGAAAAATAATAGGGGTGCCGTGCAAGGTGTCAGACGTTTCTCAAAAACCAGCTGAGTTGCGCAACACCAGCGACGCCCCCTTCTTTATCTGCCTGGGGCTCATCGGGGGCACCTACGTCATCCTGATTGTCGGAATCTTACTGGCCGACTTGGCCTATGTTTTCACAGCCGATCAGTCACAGTCCGTTGACCTGGATTTCAACCGCGATGACGCGGATCGTCCCATCGCTACCAACACTCTCTTCACGAACCAGTTTGATCGATATGGTCTAAGTGTTCGTTGTGACAACAACGATAAACACCAGCCGTTGCTGGTCAACACCTTCCAACAGCACTTACTAGGCGATGACGAAAAGCGAGAGGGAGACCCTCAGCTCTCCAAGGAAGAGCAATTCGCCATGCTCAACAAGAACGTGCTGGTCGCTGCCGAGGCCAATACGGCAGACTCACCTGAACTTGACCAGCCTATGCGGTATATCTTTTCCTGGCGTGAGCCGGTGCAAGTGACCGAACTGCGCTGCCTCAATATCCGCGGGGAAAGTAATGTCGTCGCGACTACCTTCGACAGTTCCAAGCAGCAAACAACCCGCAAGAAGCTGGCCATCAACCGGGCCACTGTGCAACTGCAGAAGTTCCGCTGGTCGGACGAGCGAGCCGATGCGGTTAGCCGCCTGGTCGTCGACCTGCCGCCAGGAGGGGCCATCACTGGTCTACGATTTGTCTGGGGCGGGCACATACCCAGCGCCTGGGAAAGCCGTTTTCCTTTTCTCTCGCGTTTGATCCACAGCCCCTTTACCAAGGCCCTGGCCAAACCGGAAATCCAGTATTCCATTCGGCTGAGTCTGATTTCCTGTACAATTACCGCGATTCTCTCCCTCTGGGTCGCGATTCCCATCGGCTACCTGATGTCACGTTACCGATTTTTCGGGCATAGCCTGCTCGATGCCATCCTGGATATCCCGATCGTCTTACCGCCCCTGGTCGTCGGACTGAGCCTGCTGATCGCCTTTCAATTCCTGCCGGTCGCGGTGCGCGAATGGGTCGTCTATGAGATTCCGGCCGTCATCCTGGCTCAGTTCATGGTCGCCTGTGCGTTTGCCGTCCGCACCATGCGGGCCACCTTTGATCAAATTGACGTGCGCCGCGAACAGGTAGCACTCACGCTAGGCTGCAGTCGCTTTCAAGCCTTTAGCCGCATCGTGTTACCGGAATCCTCGCGTGGTATTTTGACAGCCGCCACCCTGGCCTGGGCAAGGGCCCTGGGTGAATTCGGTCCCTTGTTGATCTTCGCCGGCGCTACACGTAACAAGACAGAAGTCCTTTCCACAACCGTATTCCTCGAAATGAACGTGGGTGATCTGGGAGCCGCCGTGGCCGTCTCATTGATCATGGTCACGGGCGCGGTCCTGGTGTTGATCGTCGCCCGGATCTGGGGAACCCGCGCATCAACCATTTAAGGAAGCCGTGCCGTGATCCAACTCAACGATATCTCGATCACGGCAGGTGATTTTCAGCTCTCGAAAATCAACTTCACCATTCCAACCGGGAAATATGGCGTCCTCATGGGCCGGACCGGCAGCGGCAAGACCACGGTACTCGAAGCGATTGCCGGCTTGTTGCCGGTCACCGAAGGACAGATCATTCTCGGTAATAGCGACGTGACTCACTTTAAACCTGCCCAGCGAAACCTGGGCTATGTCCCCCAGGACGGGGCCCTTTTCGACACCATGTCCGTTTATGACCACCTCAGCTTCGCCTTAACGATTCGCAAAGTTTCCAAGACAGAAATAAAGCAACGGGTTCATGAGTTGGCCGAACTGCTCGAAATCTCCGATTTGCTCAAACGCAGCCCGCTAAAATTAAGTGGTGGTGAACGGCAACGCGTCGCTCTGGGCCGAGCACTCTCCTTCCAACCCACCACCCTGCTGCTGGATGAGCCGCTCAGCGCGCTGGATGACACCACGCGGGATCAAATCTGCTCCCTGCTCGATACCATTCGGCAACGCACGGGTGTTACCGTTTTACACATTACCCACAGCATGACGGAAGCCAAACGGCTGGCCAACTGCCTGTTTCGCATCGAAGAGGGCCAGGTCACCACGGTCACCGATGTTGCTGGCAAAGACGATCCCCAACCAAGTACAACCCCGCAAGCTTCCTAACCAAACTCCCCGCCAACCCCTCAAGACCCGGCGAGCCAGGGAGCGTATAATCAGTCACTGACCAAATCGTTTTCTTAGCTCTCTGGAGGCTACCGTAACCAAGATGAAAATTGCCCTGATTCAAACCAACCGAGGAAACATCCGACTCCAACTGCACGACGACAAGGTGCCCAAAACTGTCGGAAATTTCGAGAAACTCGCTAACGATGGTTTCTACAATGGCCTTGCCTTCCATCGTGTCCTACCGGATTTCATGATCCAAACCGGTTGCCCCCAGGGAACCGGTACCGGCGGCCCCGGATACCAGTTTGAGGATGAGTTCCACGAAGACCTCAGGCATGACGGTCCCGGCATCCTCTCCATGGCCAACGCCGGACCCAACACCAATGGCTCCCAGTTTTTCATTACGCATGTCGCCACTCCTCACCTGGACGGTGTCCATAGCGTCTTCGGCAAAGTCCTGGAAGGGCAGGATATCGTCGACACGATTGAGCAAGGGGACACCATGCAGATCGTCAGCGTAAGCGAAGAATAACGGATAGTCAGTAGATCGCGGTCCCTTAAAGCCAAACACGACGAATAATGGAGCCTATTTGGGTTGGGGTTTCATCGGCCTGTTCGTTTACCAGATCGTCAGAGCGGACTGACCTGGATTTTAAAAGTTGAGAGGTCCCAACCCCGATCAAAATTTTCCGGGTGAGAGAGCCAGTGATCGGATTCGCCCAACGGCGGCGTTGCAGTAATCGGGGCCCAGTTCAGTCCCTCGAGCGGGGACTGGCGCACAAAACTCCCGAATGTTGTGACTGTTGGCACCGATACAAGTCTAACGCACGTTGTTGAACACCCAGGGGCGAGCCTGTTTGATAACAAAGTTTCCGTCCTTCGTGATCTTGAATTCGACCTCCATCGCAAACAACTCATCGTCTTTTGACTTGTTGTAGAGTTTTGCAAAACTCGAATGGATCCTGGCTAGGGAATCACGCACATCGTCTAACTGCGATTCACTTAAGAGCAGTTCGTCGTTGCCAACAGCGGACGATCGACGCACAATCTCGCGACCGTCTTCCTTCCACCACCCAAGGAGAATCTCTTCCGGAGAGGATGTTTGGTTGGGATTCGTTACCATGTCCTCTCCGATCTGAGTGTTCAGATAATAGTTCCCGCTAGTTTCGTACAGCACATCAGTCGTTACAGCGACGCCGTTCGCTTTCTCGCCTTTGAAGTTTTGGTGTAACAAGACACCCATTGCGGTGGTGTTGTGGTCGATGCGATAAAACTCCCGCTCTTCAAAGGCACGAAAATTCCACAGACAGGCGTAAACTTGTTTGATCGACTTGGCTAGGTGACCTTCTTCTGGTTTGTGAGTGTAGGAGTCGTACAAACCGGCTCCACTGAATCCGGGCAGATCTTCGTTGTTCGTGCTAGAGCGACACCGAATGAAAGCCTCTTTAGGAAAACCCAGACGTACGTTGGTCAGGGAATCCAACATCCAGTCTGGCATTTTTCCATTCTCGATTTTATTGCGAAAGTCCTTGAGTCGCTTAATCTGCAGATCACGATCTGGGTTTTCGCCAAATTCGGGCATTGCCAACATTTGGTTGACGAACGCGTAGAAACCATTGTGTTTCATGAATTCGTCGTAGAAGTAAAATGGTACGCCGTAGCCACTCGGAACATCTGCTGGCATGTTGATCGATCGAAGCGTGGCCAGATTGGCCGTCTTCACGCCGAAGCTGCCAGATTGCGCAAAGGCAATTTCACTTAGCGGCTTGATCTCTGTTACCTCCAGGTTGCGAACCGGAACTTGGGAGTTTGATGGTCGCAGGTTCTCTAGATGCCGGTTCACTTCAAGGATCGTTGCCGAGCGAATCGTGTAGCCTTGTGGTGTGACTTGGAATTGAACCAACTTGCCAATTAGCGATTTGACTTCAGGTTTTTGAGAAGCGCCACTGATAA
>JAYGDG010000099.1:0-2044 GCA_046583015.1 Pirellulaceae bacterium
GATTACTTGATTCGTGCCTTTAACACGGATGTTGGTTTTGACCAGCTGGCACGGGAACAAATTGCCGGCGATTTGTTGGCACGGCCACGGATCAATCATGAGCAGCAGCTCAACGAATCTTTGATCGGGGTGATGTTTTACCAACTGGGTGAAAAGCGTCATGGCGACAGTTCGTCGTTTGAGGGTATTCACCAGGAGATGCTCGACAACAAGATCGATGCATTCTCAAAGGCTTTTCAAGCACTGACGATTTCATGCGCTCGCTGTCATGATCACAAATTAGATCCCGTTTCACAAAAGGAGTATTACGCGCTGGCGGGTGTTTTCATGAGCTCCCGCTGGGTTGCCAATGCTGTTGATCTGCCCGCCAGGAATCGGACGCTCAAGAAGCAGTTACTGGAGACCAAGGGCCAGCTTCGCCAGGCACTGGCGAAACTCTGGCGAGAGGATTTGGAAAAGAACATCCAGGTAGCGACACTCGATAAGATTCAGCCGCCTCAACCGCTTCCGATGGAGGATATCAATTATGTTTGGCAACAAGTCTATCGGTTGGAGGATGGCGAAGTTGCCGAGAAATGGAAAAACCTGGCCAACACTATCCAGCAACAAAGCAAAGAGCGATCTGAAAAGAACAACAAGAACCTGACGGTACTGGCCGATTTCTCCCAAGGTCATGTCGAAGGCTGGAACGTTGATGGCGATGGGGTTGCCGAGCCGATCGCAGCTGGTGATTTCCAGGTCTTGCCGACTGGTGACCAGGTTCTCCAGGTGCTGCACCTCGGTGGCTATTTAACGGCCAGCCTCTCTTCAAAATCAACCGGGGCCCTCCGTTCTCCGCTCTTGAACACGATTGAGCAGCCGGCCATCAGTGTGCTGGCCAGTGGCGGTAATTATGCCGCCTATCGGCGCGTGATCGACAATGCTTTTCTCTGTGAAAAGCAGACCTACCTGGAGAAGGCTCGCTACCAGTGGCTGCCGTTTACCACTTACAAGGATATGCCGCAGCGGCGGATTTATGTTGAATTTGTGACCAAGGGTAGCAATCCGAATTTTCCACCACGCTGGGGATTGGGCGTTAAGTTGAGTAAGCAGGCGATGGCTGATCCCCGCAGCTGGTTTGCTGTTTCCAAGGTCGTGGCTCACCAGGCAGGGGTTGCACCGGCCGATGAATTGCAGCGGTTCTTACCTCTCTTTGTTAAGGAGGCTCCGGCTACCAAGGAACAGGCGGCAGCACGCTATCGACAATGGTTGTTGGCTGCCGTCAATCGTTGGGCAGAGGGTTCGGCACAAGCAGATGACATTATTTTACTCAATAACCTCCTGCTGACTCCCTGGATCACCAAGGCTGCCAAGCATCCTGCCCTGGAAACGCTGGTGACGCGTTACCGGGAAGTGGAAGCGCAAGTGCAACCGGCCCGGACGGTCAATGGAATGGCTGATTTGGATGAGGGTGTTGATTACCGGTTTCACCATCGTGGCAGTTATTACCAACTGGGAGACCCGGTGCGGCGGGGATATTTGCGGATGCTAACTTTCGGAGCAGAACGGACCGATACTTTTGCGACTGCCCAAAGTGGTCGTCTCAAGTTAGCCGAGAGGATTCTGGACCCCGAGAATCCTCTGACAGCGCGCGTCTACGTCAATCGCGTTTGGCACTGGCTGTTCGGGCAGGGGCTGGTTGATACGCCAAACAATTTCGGACAACTCGGTGGCCGGCCGTCACACCCCGAGTTGCTGGACTGGTTAACAAAGAGATTTGTCGAGGACGACTGGTCGACCAAGAAACTGATTCGCCGAATTGTTTTGAGCCAGACCTGGCAGCAGTCCGGTCGGGTCAATTCGCAAGCGAGCCAGGTCGATCCGCGGAATCGATTGCTCCATCATTTTCCCACCCGGCGACTGGAGGCAGAGGCGATTCGTGATGGCATGCTGGCCGTTTCAGGCAGATTGGATGCCACGCTTTATGGACCGCCGACAGATCCATATCGAACGGCCGAGGATGAGACCAAGCGTCTTTTCACGGGACCGCTTGACGGAAATGGGA
>JAYGDG010000102.1:0-2007 GCA_046583015.1 Pirellulaceae bacterium
TGCATCGGGCGCGGTGGCGATGTCGACGAGGCGGTCGAAAACGCTGGCCGTGACGTCGATATCAAGGCCAAAGCCACGGATCTGCATGATGTTGGCTCCGTAGGCCAGCATTTGCTGGAGTTTCCCCAAGGGCGCCGTTTCGACCAGCGCGATATGGCAGGAGATGTTTGCCGCGGCGCAATAGGCAGCCAGGGATGCGCCCGTGTTACCACTGGACGTTGCAACGCAACGAGTCTGCCCGGCGGAACGCATGTGCGAGATCGCCACGGCGGCATAGCGATCCTTGAAGCTTGCGGTCGGGTTGCAGTGGTCTAGCTTTAACCACAATTGATCCAGGCCGGCCTGTGGCCCGATGGCTTTCGATCGAATTAGGGGAGTTTCCCCTTCTCCAAGAGAAAGCTGGCTTTGCTGGTCCACCGCTTCGATGCCCCGCGGCCAGCGCCAGATACTCATGACGAGTCTTCCACGGTGGCTGTGGCCGCTTCCGGAGTGTTGGCATGATTCGCTGCTGAGCGACGCCACAGATTCAGAAGCGCACCAGTAAGGGAGCGAGCGCTTGTTTGCCGATAGGGAGAAGTTGCGGGGAGATTCGCTATCAACGCCCGATGGGCGGCCGCTGCGTTATGATAGGGGAGCGTAGGGAAGAGGTGGTGCAAGGCATGGAATCGTGAGCCGACCGGTCCCCATACGCCGGTAATCCAACGATGGTTTGGATAGTTAACGGAGTCGAGCAGTTGATCCACAAAACTCATTCGCTTTCCCTGGTTGACCCAACGATGAGAACCAAGGGTTCGCAAGCCGTTTAATAGCAACAGAAAGACGGCCGTGATATATGCCTGGACTAAAAAGGGAAGAATTCCCCCAAAAACTCGAGTCGCGAAGATCGGGATAAAGATGCACCAGAGGAAACAGGCTGCTTCCTGCAGGTAAATAATGCGCTGCGCCGATTTGGATGGCAGCGGCCGAATATAGGCGGGGTCAATGATCATGGAAGACATCCGCTTGTGAACAAGTCGGCGGAGAGGTGGAATTAACCAGGCTAAGGGAGTCAGTAGGAGAAAGCGGAAGACCGTCAACGGGGGTACGATGAGTGGATGAAGCAACCAGAGAAATATCATGATCGGGGGACGTTCCTGAAAGGAAAGGTATTCCCCGTCGTGTTCGGTGCCGTAATGTTCGCGCCGATGATGGTCAACGTGGGTATGGTAAACGAATGAGGGCATCAAGAATGGCACGCCGCAGAGTGTATTCCACGCGACACGAAACCAGGTAAACGTACCACGCTGGCGATGAACCAATTCGTGGATAAACATCGCCGCACGGTAGAAAAGAAGGCAGGCGGCGAGCGATGTGAAGGCTTGCAGGATAATTCGCAGGGAGGTGGTTGTCGGTAGCAAAGGGCTGACGGGAGAGACCCATCCGCCCTCCGGTGCGAATCCCGACAGGTAGAGTTCGGCTGTTAGCGTGCGTGCCACCCCAAAACAGATGTGCCCGGCCATGACGGTGAGAAGAAAATCGACCCAATAGATCAAGTGATTCGGGCGCAGGCAGTCGCCGATGGCTGTCCGCGCTTCGCGAAGCGAGAATTCTGGGGTAATCGAGGGTGTCAAATCGCTCATGGTAAGGCGGCACGTGAGGGGTTGTGCGGGGAGTCTTCTTTTATACTCACTAACCAGGGGCACGTCAGCAGTTATCATTGACCTTACGCTGAAAATTTCCTTTTGCCAGACGTTTTTATCGGATGGTGAGGAAATGAAAATGTTATAAATAGCGATGGACAGCGAACTTGAGCCAACCCAAAAGTGACCGCACGACGGCGCTCCGCTGAAGACGGCGGCAATAAAAGCGACCGGTATCGCCATGGTTAAACCTTCCGCCGAACAGATCGTCGAGGGCGTTACGATTGACCGGCTTGGTACGGTTGTTGTCAGCGAGGGATACCAGCAAACGCTCCGCGACACCGCTCTTGCCCTTCAAGAAGGCGTACCCTACCCAGTCGATGTGGAA
>JAYGDG010000064.1:0-3704 GCA_046583015.1 Pirellulaceae bacterium
ATCGCAAAAAACTGGCTGCCTGGTTGCTGAGAGACCTGCTTTTTCTCAGCAGAGCGCTTATACTGATGGCTCCTGATGAGTCGATCAGTTATTTCTAGCCCCTGTTATCGATAGAGGAATCAGTAATGCAGCGAAACCAAACAACGCGACGTGATTTCATCAAGAAGTCAGCGGCACTGACATCCGCCGCTGCCGTCCCGTATTTTAGCTGGACGGAAAAAGCATTTGCGAACCAGTCCAAGAACGACCGGCCCAGGATTGGCTGCGTGGGTGTGGGCAGCATGGGGTCGGGTGATGCCCGCGCGCATGCCAGTTTTGGTGACATCCTGGCGGTTTGTGATGTCGATTCCAGGCATGCCGAAAGAGCCAAAAAAGATGGGCGTATTGGCAAGGGTAAGGCGGATGCTTACGGTGACTATCGAAAAGTTCTGGAACGGAATGATATTGATGTTGTGAGTGTGGTCACGCCGGATCATTGGCACGTCAAGATAGCCATCGAGGCGCTGGAAGCTGGCAAGCATGTTTTTTGCCAGAAGCCTCTGACGCTGACCCTGGAAGAAAATCAACTGATTCGGCGTGCCTGTCAAAAGCACAAGGATAAGATCTTTTTCGTCGGTACTCAGCAGCGCAGTGATCGCAACAAGTTTCTCCGTGCCGTCAATATGGTGCAAAAAGGATTGCTTGGTGATATCAAGAAAGTCACGGTCGGAATCAACGGATCGCCCACAAGTGCGTCCTTGCCGACGGCTACGCCCCCCAAGGAGCTTAACTGGGATATGTGGCAAGGACAGGTGCAACCGGTTGCTTACCGGGAAAAACGATGTCACTACCAGTTCCGCTGGTGGTACGAATATTCTGGAGGTAAGTTTACCGATTGGGGAGCTCACCACGTTGACATCGCTCAGTGGGCGATTCAACAGAATGGTGCTGGCCAGGGACCCCTGGAAATCGATGGCCGTGGTTGCAAGCATCCAGTGGAAATGAAAGATGGCTATACACTGGAAGACGACAAGTACAACACGTCACACGATTTTTCCGTGAAGTGTAAGTTTCCCGGCGACATCACCATGGAGGTCACCAGCAAGGGCCGCAATGGCGTTCTCTTTGAAGGAACCAAGGGTCGGGTGTTTGTCAGTCGTGGTACTATCACGGGCCAACCGATCGAAGAAAAATGGGACAAAGACCTGTATACCCAAGAAGATGTTAATCGTCTCTACAAGGGTAAACCCCATGAAGGGCACAAGAACAACTTCTATCGCTGTATCCGCGATGGTGGTCTGCCGGTTTCCGATCCCTTTTCCCACGTGCAGGCCATGAGCACTTGTCACTTAAGTGCCATTGCAGCCCGCCTGGGACGTGTCATTAAGTGGGATCCCCAGGCTGAGAAGATTCTCGGTGACGAGCAGGCAGCAGCCTTCGTGGCTCGCGACCGTCGTAAGGGATTTGAGATTGTTCGCGTCTAATTAAGCTTTGAAAAGAACGAACTTTACCGGTCACCACGAGACGACGTGGTGGCCGGTTTTTTTGCGCGGTCCGCATTGCTCCGGGAGCACAGGCGGTGGAGCTTTTCAGGAAACCCTGCAAGCTGGCAGCTCAAGGCAATGAGAAGGTAAGCGTGGTCCAGAACGATTCCCATTCGTAGTCTTTTGTTTTGGGTCGCGTCATGTGGGTTAAACGAATGGTGATCAGTCCCGATTGCGCTAGTGGGATCAAGGCTTCGCCCTGCTTGTCAGTGCGAACCGTGCCGCGCGGTTCATTGCCTTCATTGGAATGAGCCCAGCCAAGATGTGCAGTGGTTAGCGGTTTTCCGTTGAAAAGGACTCGGACACCCAGGGTATCGCCAACATGTAACTTGAACGGATTGGTCAGGGGGACGATTTCCAGTGGCAGGCCGACGACCTGGCAGGGGTCACCGCCACCGTCGCCATGCTTGAGCAGCACCTTGGGAGACTTTGAATACTGTTCGACCCCATCTTGATCGAGTGTTCCTTCTTTGGCTCGCAAGGAATAGATGTGAGGCAAGCCGTCAGCCACCAGGTAGTGGTTGAACTTGTCGGCTTTGAGCGTAATGACCCGGGTCCGTGTGCGCACGGCACAGATATAGTGGCCTGGTTTACCGGCGGCGATTTGCATTAAACCCGATGCGTCGCGTTTGCCGGCTGGCTGGGCCGTGGTTCGTTGGTTATCCGGGCCGATGACAATGCGGTGTGAGAACTTGTCGGTGCTGAGTGCCTTGGTGCTGTTGGGAAAGTCCATCCCCTGGCGGGCAAGGACAATCAACTGGTCGCCAACGGTTGGCTTGGTGTCGGGCAGAAGCCAAAGATCATGGGCCCTGGCATCAGTTGCGAAGATGGCCAAGAGAATACACAAGGGATGCCAGAATCGCATGGTAGAAGTGCTCCAGTTTGTTTGGTGGAGTGACATCTCAGCGCGTCGCCGGACAGTGAGAGCGACTGGATTGGGAACCATGGTGCCAGATTCCACTTTGTTGAGCAAGCTCCCTGAGAGCTCTTTTGGTGGTTTCGGGCGCTGTTGTTGGACCGATTTGGATAGAAAATAATGAGCATCTCATTTAGACTGGATCGAGTTACTGGTGCATTGACGGGAATCTTGGTTTTTCAGGTAGATGTATGTTGCGTTCCAAACAGAGAATGCTCAAACGGTGGGGCGGATTCGTCTGTTTTGTGCTGCCCTTGTTGACATTTTTTCTTATTCTGAGCGCCGATTTTGTCATGTGGGATGATGATCGGGCGATCATCGATAATCCGCTCGTTGGTGGCCTCAGCTTTGAGCGGTTGCCTGTCATTTTTGGCGACTTGCAGTCAACGAGCCATTTTACTCCGGCCACCGGACTCTATCGCAGCTTAATCTACGAACTATTTCCTCCCACGGAGGCGGGACTGAGTGCCTTTGGCTATCATTTTGGCAGTTGGTTGCTTCACGCTACGAGTACCCTGTTGCTCTATTTGATTTGTTACGAGTTGTTCACCATTTTGAGAAAGCGGCAGGGCAAGAAGGCGGGGCCGTTGTTGCGTCAGCGGCAAGTGTTTGTCTGCGTGGTGGCGGCATTGTTTTGGAGCCTTCATCCATTACGTGTGGAACCGGTGGCTTGGGCTTCTTCCGGGAATCACTGCCTGGCAACAACGTTCTTGTTTTTGTCCATCTGGTTCTACTTAAAGCATGCTCAATTCCAGGGACCCATCTCGCGTGACCCCATGCTTTGGTATGCCCTGCTGGCCTACGTATTGTCATTGCTTTCTCATCCGATTGGGATTGGATTTTTCCTGGTGCTGGTGGTGCTCGACCTGTTTCCCTTGCGGCGGTTGCAGCTTTCCACGGCCTGCTGGAAAGCTGGGCGCGACCGGGCGGTCTTAATCGAGAAGTTGCCGTTCTTGTTGGCGGGAGTTTTGGTTGCCCTGGTCACGATCGGATTGCAAATGTATCACCCGCAGTACAGTGATCCACCGTCACCTCCCTGGGATCAGTTCGGATTGTTTGCACGCGTGATGCAGGGGTTCTATGTTTGGACTTACTATGTATGGCGTATTTGGTTTCCGCTGAACTTGTCACCGACCTATACAACATTGTCACAGTTTAATCCGCTGGGTCTCATTTTTGTCTTCAGCGCCGCGGGATTTCTATTGATTTCGACCCTGTCCTGGCTGTTCCGCAAGCGGGTTCCCGGTTTGCTCGCTGGTTGGTGT
>JAYGDG010000131.1:0-4243 GCA_046583015.1 Pirellulaceae bacterium
GAAACTGGGCCAGGGTGCGTTTGGCGATTTCATCGTCCAGAGGATGTTTGCTCAGGTGCTGACTTTCTAGCAGGGTGGTCACCAGCACGGTAATCTGGCGGTCCCGAGGCCGTGGCTCTGACGGGAGTTCTGCGGCCACCAGCGGCAGCGCGATGGGCCACACCAGCATGATGGCTAGAAAGCGAAGTCTGCAGAAACAGGACATGAACCACTTCCTTAAACGGGTATTACCAGCGACCTCATTGCGTTCTGTGACCGCTTATCATAAAGCCTGCAGGTTTGAGTCCCAAGCCAATTCTTGGTTGCTGCCGCCAGCACGTCAATTAATTTCCATTGCTTTGCTGGATAATTGTGGTCCGTTTTGTTGCCCCGAAAGAAACAACCATGATCTTGTAGAGAAGAATCGGCAGCAGACGGGGCAGCTGATCAGGCCCGAGCACGTTGTGCCGTTTGAGCGGTTTGCAAGCATTGTACGAAACCTTTTGGCAGTGATGGGGTTTTTTAGGAGGTCCCAGGAACGCAATTTTATTGCAGGACAGCTTGCCAGACGTCTGGTTCGTGGTTTCTTTTGAACGACGATTAGGATTCGTGTCGAGGAAATAAACCCATGAAACAAATTGCTAAAGTGAGTCTTTTCTTGCTCCACTTAACCGGTGTTCTGCTCTGCTTGAGTTGCACAGTGGTCACCATAGACCGAGTTGTTACCTTGATCCCACGTTATACGTCACTCGGAGGGTGGCTGAGCCATTTGGAAGCCGATTCAACACACGTTCTGTGGCTGACCACCTGGAGTTTGGGACTGGCTGCTGTGCCAGCAATGGGTCTGTTTTGCCTGGACAAGCCGGTTACGCCACGGCGTCAGCGGAGACGCCCGATAAGAACTCGGCAAACTGGAGCCCGGCAAACTGGAGCCCGGCAAACTGGAGCCCGGCAAACTGGTCCGCCAGTCTCATGGCAGAGAGATCAGGATGAACTGGTGATTTCCTGGATTGACGACGGACTGCCGGCGGACGAACTGATGCTGGCCGGAGCTTCCTCGTCCATGGTCAATTGAGGCGACGGTTTTTTCAGGGATGGACGTTAGCTGCGCCAGTCCAGGCCTTCGGGAAGCTGATTTAGATTGCGGCACCCGTCAGCGGTGACGATCACCATGTCTTCTACCCGGACGCCGCCAAGCGAGCGGCAGTAGACGCCTGGTTCAATGGTTAAGGCATCGCCGGCAACCAGCGGCGGACCACCGAAGTCAAGAAGTGGCGGCTCGTGGACGTCCAGCCCAATACCATGTCCGGTCCCGTGGGTCATGGCACAGTAGTCGTCGGAATCCGCTGTTTCCGGCAAACCAGTCTGGTAGCCGTGCTGCTGGATAATCTCGATGGTTTTTTGATGCACCAGTTCAGCGCTGACGCCTTCGCGAACTGCTTGCGTGCCAGCCGCTTTGGCTGCCACGACCGCAGCATGCATGCTGGCGATCTGCGGATCAATCAGTCCATGGACAACCGTTCGCGTGCAATCGCCATGGTAGAGTGTCTGGCGATTGCGTGGAAAGATGTCAATGATGACTGGTTCTTCCGTCCGCAAGACGCCACTACCCCGGTTATGGCAATCGGCAGCCTCCGGGCCGCCGGCGACAATCGACTCCGGATTGGTGTATCCCCGTTCTAGCAGCCACAAGTCGATACAGGATCGCACTCGCTCTGATGTGAGGGGCGCTCCCTCGACAACTAACTCACCGCTGGTGTTTGCCTGGCTGTTGGCCACCAGTTCACAGGCCATTTGCATAGCACCTTCAGTTGCCTGCTGGGATTCCTGCAGCCACCCGACCTCTTGCTCATCCTTGGCTCGTCGTTCCTGAACGCCCATTTCCAGCTGGCATTCGACCTCGGCTCCCAGTAACTGGAGGTGATGGGCGTAGATGATAGGTAAGGAGCGGTCCGTGATGACGCGCTGCACTCCCGAGCGGCGAACTAATTCTGCCGCCGCCTGTGCCGTGGCGGTTTCCCGATCACCGGAGAGTCCTGCAGCCGGTGCGAAATCGGCTGGGCAGGCGACGTGATCGACCTGCGCGTGCTGACGTGCCCGCTCCATTTCAATGTCACGAAGAATGAGGGTGGCTTCCCGTTCTCCGTCGGCACCAGGTAATTCGACCAGCGCAGCGGGGTCACCAACGAGAAATCGAATGCGGTGATAGAGAGACAGGTTCGTGGCTGGAATGCCAGCCATGATGACGGCAAAATCATGTTCAGAGCTGTTCATGGGAAGACCTGTGAGCGTGGGAGTTGCACGACGGAGCCATTCGGAAATAAGAGAAATTGTAGTCCATCTCGTGGGATCTTCTAGCACCGGTCTGTCTGCCTGAATCCTTGGCAGTGATATTAAGTACAAGTCAGCCAGGCGACAATTTGGTAAACTTGGGGCATCAATCAGTTGATTACCTGGAGCTAAGCGGGGAGTGTATTGGATGAAATGGCTAAGCGCCGGTTTTGTCATGGGTGTCGCGGTCTTACTGGCTACTGACGTCCACGGGCAGCAATGGGAAAGGTTTCGTGGTCCCAATGGTTCCGGTGTAAGTTCGGCAGTCACAGTTCCTGCTCAATGGACTGCTGCAGATTACAACTGGCAGACTGAACTGCCCGGAGTCGGTCACTCATCGCCGGTTTTGTGGGGCAGGAAACTGTTTCTGACCAGTGGAGATGAAGCGACTGGACGTCGTTTTGTGCTCTGCTTGGATTCTCAAACAGGCAAACAACTATGGCAGCGGGCGTTCGAGGCACCGCAACATCGAAAGCACCAGTTGAACACTTATGCATCGGCTACACCGGTGGTTGATGCGCAGCGCGTTTATGTCTGCTGGGGGACGCCCCAACAGGTGCTGGTCATGGCCCTGGACCAGCAGGGGCATACGCTGTGGCAACGGGATTTAGGACCTTACCAGGGAGGCCATGGATTCGGAGTCTCTCCAATTCGAACCGCTAACCTGCTGGTTTTGCCCAACGACCAGGCAGGCCAGAGTAGCTTGATTGCACTCGATTGCCAAACCGGCAAGACGGTTTGGCGCATCAAGCGGGAGAGCAAATCTGCCTACGCAACTCCTTGCCTTCATCGACGGCCGGACGGAAGCGAGGAACTGGTCTTTACCAGTTGGGAGCAGGGAATTACGGGTATTGATCCCCAGACGGGAAAAACCAACTGGGCTGCCGACGTCTTCGATAAATCACATGTCGAATCGTCGATCGGTTCACCCGTGATCGCCGGTGACCTGGTTTTGGGAGTGTGCGGGTGGCTAGGGCATGGTAATGAAGTCGTTGCTGTACGCCCATCGGCAGACGGTTCCGGGAAATCGAACCAGGTGTATCGAATTACCCGTGGTGCTCCCTTGTGCACGACACCGCTGGTACAAGGCGAACTGCTTTTTCTCTGGTCTGACAATGGGATTGTCAGTTGTGCTGACAGCGCCACCGGAAAGATCCACTGGACCAAACGGATTGGAAAGATGTTCTACGCTTCGCCCGTCTGCGTGGGCAAGCGGATATATAACATCGATGTGAATGGAACCGTGGTCGTCCTGGCTGCCTCAAACCAGTACCAGTTACTAGGACGAACGGATTTAGGAGAAGCCAGTCATAGTACACCGGCCATTGCTGATGGTGTGATGTACTTGCGGACCCTGTCCCACCTTTTCTCGCTGGGTCAAACCATTCAGAAGAAGCCCTGAGAGGGCAGGCGGGTTATGGTTTTTTCCGCTTCACCGGGAGCTTCATGCCCCAGATTGGTCCCCGCGTGTTGTTTTTCTTGATAGGCGCTCGGGCAGCTGCCTGGGCAGCCCCGGGTGCCACGGTAACCAGGCGATAGGTGCCATTGTTGGCCTTTGCGATCTGGGTTAACTGGGACTTGCCTCTTTCCTTGACTTGCATCCCGAGGGTAAAAATCGGCGTGCGGCGGTTGTGAGGGATCGTTAGTTGATTGGTGGTGTTGTCGGTAAAGGCGCCGTCTCCGAGAATGTAGATCGCATCTGGCCGCAAGGAAAGAGCCAGTTTCATCGCATCGGAACCACGGGTATGTAAGCAGAGTTCAACCGTCTTGACCCAGGCACGCAAACGTCTTTTATTATTGGTCGTGGCAAGTACCAACTTCGACTCCGGCTTCGGCCAGAAGAGCGGATAAGCAGTGTCGCTAAAGAAAATAACGTAAAAATACTGGTCCGCTCCCATTTGGCTAACTGCTCTTACTACTTCATTGACTGCCG
>JAYGDG010000138.1:0-2271 GCA_046583015.1 Pirellulaceae bacterium
TACAGCGGCAAGAACTCGACCGTCCGTACGGGCAAAGGGATTACCCAGCACTTCTTTACCGGGGCCAAGGAACCACTGGTTATTAACGAGAATGACCGGTTGTTCGCCTACGTCTACCTGGATCCCAAGGATCCGCCGGAAACGGTTCAGTTGCAGTTTAACGATGGTACCTGGGAGCATCGTGCTCACTGGGGTGCTGACAAGGCATTTCTGCCCGGGCGCAAGAATGCATCGAATATGCCTATGGGACCGCTGCCGGAAACGGGTAAGTGGGTGCGGCTGGAAGTACCGGCCGCGACGGTCGGCTTGAAAGCCGGGTCAAAACTCAATGGCTGGGCGTTCACTCAGTTCAATGGAACCGTTCACTGGGACAAGGCAGGCGTGGTAACGATTGGTGCGCTGTCGACGGAACAAAAGGGTTCGCTGGCCAGTTGGGAACATTTCCGGGCGACGATCAAACAACCGGCATTGCCGGCAGATGTCCAGAAGGTGCTCAATGTTGCACGCGATAAACGATCGAAGGAGCAATCCGAAAAACTGCTCCGCTACTTTTTGCAGAATGTGAATCCAGAGTCTCGCCAGCGGTTTGCGGAGCCCCTCAAGAACCAGCAGGCTTGGAAAAAGGAACTGGCCGATATCGCCAAGGCGATTCCCTCCACGTTGATCATGCAGGAACGCAAGCAACCGCGGCAGGCTCATATCCTGGAACGGGGGCAGTACACCGAGAAACGTGAAAAAGTTGCCTCGCTTGTGCCTCAGTGGCTTGGTTCTGCTCCACCGGACGCACCTGGCAATCGCCTTGGTTTGGCGCAGTGGCTGGTCAGCCCGACCCATCCACTGACGGCCCGGGTCACGGTGAACCGATTTTGGCAGCTCTATTTTGGTACTGGCCTGGTTAAGACAACGGAAGATTTCGGAATCCAGGGTGAACAACCATCACATCCGCAGTTGCTGGACTGGCTGGCTGTCGACTTCATTGAATCGGGATGGGATATCAAGCGATTCCAGAAGATGCTGGTCATGTCGGCCACCTATCGTCAGTCTTCGGCGGTACCTGCCGATAAGCTGGCGGCGGATCCAGAGAATCGGTTGCTGGCCCGTGGGCCCCGTTTTCGTTTAGACGCCGAGGTTATTCGTGACCAGGCGCTAGCTATCAGCGGGCTCTTAGTTGAAGAGATCGGCGGCAAGAGTGTGCGTCCTTACCAGCCGGCCGGGCTCTGGAAACCGGTTGGCTTTGGTGGTAGCAATACCTCTGTCTTTAAGCAGGACAAGGGTTCAAAGCTTTATCGCCGCAGCATGTACACGTTTTGGAAACGAACATCGCCACCGCCGACGATGACAATTTTTGATGCCCCGGATCGCGAAACTTGCCAGGTTCGCCGGGCCCGTACCAATACGCCCTTGCAGGCCCTGGTACTGATGAACGATGTACAGTTTATTGAAGCGGCCAGGAAGTTTGCCGAACGCGTGATCACCGATGGCGGGTCCGATGTGCCGCAGCGAGTCACGTTTGCATTTCGGTCCGTCCTGTCCCGGCAGCCTACTGCCAGCGAACTTGGGACGCTGACGAAACTCTATAATGATTACTACCTTGAATTTAAAGATAGTCCGGAAGCTGCTAAGAAACTGCTGGCGGCGGGCGAGTCGCCACGCAATGAATCACTTGACGTTAACGAGTTGGGGGCCTGGACGATGATTGTCCACTTGATCCTCAATCTTAGCGAAACGGTTACTAAGGGTTAGGAAGTTAAAGAACATGAATCCATTTCGTGAAGCTGCCTTGATTGAAACACGCCGGCATTTCTTTGGTCGTGCCGCAGCAGGGATTGGCACTGCCGCGCTCGGTTCGCTGTTGAATCCGGATCTTTTTGGAGCCACGTCAGAGAATGAGGCCAGAGTTGGCGGCATGCCAGGTCTGCCCCATTTTGCTCCTAAGGCCAAGCGCGTGATTTATCTTTTTATGTCAGGTGCGCCATCACAGCTTGATATGTGGGACTACATGCCCAAGATGCAAGACTGGTACGACAAGGACCTTCCGGACTCGATTCGTAATGGACAGCGTATTACCACGATGACCTCGGGGCAAAAACGATTCCCAATCGCCCCCTCAACATTCAAGTTCCGGCGTCATGGTCAACACGGCGCCTGGGTGAGTGAACTGTTGCCGCATACGGCTAAGATCGTCGATGACTTGGCCGTGATCAAGACGATTAATACCGAGGCCATTAACCACGATCCGGCGATTACCTATATCCAAACCGGTAGCCAATT
>JAYGDG010000146.1:0-1812 GCA_046583015.1 Pirellulaceae bacterium
AGGAAAGGGTCTGAGGCAGTGAAGGCGATTTTTACGCCATGCTTTTGCGCCAGCTCGATGGCCCGGTAAGCGGCCGAGCGGGTCTCCGGTCCGCAGAGCAAATAACCCTCGATGTAAATGTACTGTGACTGCTCCACTTCCGATTCTGCGATATCGTCGGCAGAGAGAATGGCCGAGGCGCCCAGGTTGGTGAGCATGGTCCGCTGGGCATCGGGAGTGATCAGGATGGCGCAGGTGCCGGTCGGATCGTCGGTCGCCGGGGTGGCTTCGATACTGATTCCCAGGCCCCGCATTTCGTCGAGGAAAAATTGGCCCATCGAATCGTTGCCCACCTTGCCCACGTAAGCGGCCTGGCCGCCAAACTCGGTAATCCCCACGATGGTGTTGGCCGCTGAACCGCCGGCGCAGCGGTTCAGCGAGTCCGCATCCAGTTGGCCCAACAGGGCCTGCTGCTTGTCATTGTCGACCAGCGTCATGACTCCCTTGTCAAAACCGGTTTGAGCCAGGGTTTCATCGCTCACTTGGGATTGCACGTCGACCAGTGCATTACCAATTCCGTAGACGTCATGTTTCATCGATCAGGGTGCCTGTCTTGAAGTGAGGAGATAACGTGTCTTAGGGAGTTTTGGCCCCGGTGCTGTTCATTTGGTAGTCAAGAGTGAACGTTTCCTTGGGCTCCTTGTTTGTTTTGTCCAGCAAGGGGGAATACTTGGTAACTTGGATCTTATTCTTCGCGGGAATGAATTTTAGGGTGCGTAACCAGCCATCGCCCCCGTTGGCCTGACCCTGGTAATCGGTCAACATCTCAATCACCTTGCCACCGGCATCATTCTTGCTGGTTTGTAGACCGACACCGACCACGTGACCACTGACAACCAGGAAAATGTTCGGTTGTTTGCGAACGAGTTTTTGCCATATTTGCTCGCCACTGTTTCCCTCGAGTTTGTAAGAAGTGGCACATAAGGTGTCACGTTTTTCGTTGCGCATATAACAATGTGTTGCCACGATGACCCGGTGATCGGGATGTTGTTTAGCCACGGATGCGGCCCATTGAAGGGTCTTGTCACGGGGTGCAAACTCGAGACTGATCACCATGAACTTCATACCAGCAGCTTCGAAAAAGCAGTAATTGTTGTCGTTGTTCTTGTCCAGGTGTCCACCGTACCATTTGTGCCCAGCAAAACGGGCCGGTGAAAAATACTTATTGTAGAGAGTGGTGTCACGTTGGCTGAGGACCATATCGTGATTGCCAGGCACCATGCTGTAGGGCACGACACCGTCAAGAATCCGCATCGCCCGATCGGCACTGGTCCATTCCGATTCGGTACTCGCATTTTGTACGATATCGCCGAGGTGGATCGCGAACCTGATGTTGTCTTTCTTCAGCTGCTTGCGAATCCAAAGGGTTTGTGCCACATAGGTAGCCGGATATTTCTCCGAGTAGTATTGCGTGTCGGGTAACAAGACGACCGTGAAGGATTGGTCCGTCGTGACGGGCTCTGCCGCTAGGACGATGGTGCTCAGTAGCCAGCACGCGGTTAGGATGAGGGAAGATAGAATCGTTGTTTTAAGTCGATGTTGCATGAGTAAAAGATCTCCTGGGTGGTGTTTAAGTTGACCACAGCATACCCGATTGCTGCCTGGGATTCGAGAAGTGGCGGGGCAAATTAGGACCGGTTAATCCTTGGCCGGTTCAAAACCGTCAAACGGAGGCCCGGCGTTGGGCGGAAAGCGGTCGAGGATTTTCTGCAGGCGAGCACGCCGACCAGGAATGACCCGCTCCTGGGAAGTGAACAGATTATTCGTTTGCAG
>JAYGDG010000310.1:0-9917 GCA_046583015.1 Pirellulaceae bacterium
AAATAGACACGGTTTCGATAGGTGACACCATGCCGACGCTCTCCGATCGACTTCTCGCTGTGCTTGACCAGTCGCACGACGTCACGCCCTGACAGCACAGGGCTATATCGATCCGGCTCTCGTAAAAAGGCTTGTTGTTCCTCAGCGCCGACGAACAGGTAGAGCCGGCCTCGGTGAATGGCACCCCACTTTGGATTCCCTGGTTGCCATTGTGGAAATTTTCCTACTCTGCCAGCCAGGGTTACAGGACAGTAGCCCTCCAACCCTAACGGTGGTGGTTGGGCCGGTTCTCGTTGCGGGTTGGAAACGGGTACGACAGGATCATGGTTCTCCGGTTGCGGAAAGGCCTGCTGCTCGCCTTTTGCACTGCTAGTGATGGCGGTCGGCCGCTGGCCGAAATCTGTCCGAGGTGTCGTTGCCTCGGAATCCGGGATCGTTGGAGAACCCAACTGGCTAGACGGATGATGCCGTTGTAAGTCTCCCACCGACCAGGTCAAGTCGGTAGACTCAACAATTCGGAACGATGATTGCCGGCTATCGTCAATAGTTGCCTGCGTTCGTTGGCTGCTTGTGGGCCTCTCTGCTGAACCGGTACTATCAACCAGAACCGCGGAATTATCGTTTTTCCGTGCGGCCATTTGGTTCAACAATGCAATAAACGCTGCCGGCGATTGCTCGCTAACGTCCCGATGCAGCTGTTGCTGATCTGCGTTGAGAATAATGTCCGTGGGCCAGCGCCGAATGCGGTATTGTCGCCGCAGTCGTGGCGTATCGGTGATGTTGATCTTGACCGGGATGAAGTTCGCTTCGATTGCCTGGGCAACATCTTTTCGAGAGAAGACGTTTTTTTCCAGGCGCCGGCAGGGAGGACACTGGTAGTCCCAGAAGTGGAGCAGAACGAGTTTATTGTCTTGCTGTGCCTCACCAATGGCCGTTTTAAGATCCGTCCGCCAGCGGAGAGAATCCGCAGCAACTGAGTGCCAGCAGGTACTGATAGCAATCAAAAAGAGGACGTAAAAGCAGCGAGAGAAGAGTTGCATATCGGTTTCAATTAGGGTGCTGGAAAGGACTCGGAAAACGGCCTTGACTCACTATTTTCCATCGGGTTTTTAGCCCGCGTAATCCGGTTAATTTGGCTAAACGGAGGGAGTGTTTTAGGGGAAAGTACCTATTTTCTCAGTCGGCAATGCTGGTTTCGCTTGACACGCCTGCTGCAATGGGTATGATGCCCGATAGCTTAAGACTGCTGTCTTAGGTCAATCTGTCTTGTACAGAAAGCGAGCTTGCTGCTCAACGCGATTTGGTTTGTTGAGTACACCCCCGGGGAGCGATGCGAAACGGACGATTCGCAACGAGAATGTTCCCAGGAGAGCCGTTTCTTTTATTCGTAAAATCGTTGTTCTAAGAAGCCAATAATAGGGTATTTATCGCCTTTTCGGTGCTCTTACAGAACAAAGATGTGACCGGAAGCTGACCATCCTCTCGGTAGAATGGAGCAGCTTGAATAGTCAAAACTACAGAAGCAGTACTTACAACTCTGGTCTGATGAGATGTTGACGGACCAGGGTAGGCGATTGAAGGCCTCGGAAAGGCTTGGAGACGGTTTCCAGCAGGTCAATCCAGTCGCTGCGAAATGAACCCAACGAAAAAAACTGGGAAAGTCCTTTCCGGGACGACTGCTTCAAGACAATCCACGAACCGTTAAGGATCACCGCCAAGGGGGCCGGTCGATGTTGCGGTTCCAGAGTGACAATCACCGTCTGTGGAGCGTGTTTTCCGGCTGGTGCTGGTAAAGCTTGTCCGCTGGTCGGTGCCGATTGGTCGCTTGCAGACTTGAGTTGGCTGTTGAGTAACATTCTCCGCGACGGCTAGTGGTTGTTGCGAAGAGGTTTCGAGTGGAGACGAGTGTTACTTAGGCAGATTTGTTTTTTTTGATTTTTTAATAGTGCGGCCCGACCTTGATCGGGAAACAGCCGCGTACGTTAGGATTAGGTGATTCATGGGGAAGAAACGACATGGCCGCCGTTCTTCGGGTGGTCGATCTCGATCCTCCGGTGGTAATGGTAAGTCGCGCCGCAGGCGCCGTTCTGGTGATGGCTCCGGACGTCGTGGTGGCGATGGAAATCAGGATTCGGCCGAATTTAAAAATGCACCGGTTGAACCTGGCTACGGCTTGCTGGAACTGCATCCAAACGGTTACGGTTTTCTGCGTAGCCCCACTAACAATTATTCGCGTGAACGGTCCGATCCCTTTGTGCCAGGCACGATGATCGAGAAATACGAATTGCGGGAAGGTGTCCTGATTCGCGGTACCGTACAGCATGCTCGCAAACAGCAGGGACCCCGCTTGCGGGAAATCGTTGACGTGGATGGCTTGCCACCGGAAGAATATGCCAACGTGCCGACTTTTGAATCGTTGACACCTATCAATCCCCACGAATGGTTGAAACTGGAAATAGGTCCCGAACCCCTGACCACTCGCGTCATGGATTTATTGACCCCGGTAGGCAAGGGACAGCGTGCTCTGATTGTGGCTCCCCCACGTACGGGTAAGACCATTATGCTGCAGCATATCAGTCACGGTATTTCCCAGAATCACCCGGATGTGAAACTGATCGTGTTGCTCATTGACGAGCGTCCCGAAGAAGTGACCGATATGCAACGCAGTGTGAACGGTGAAGTGATTGCGAGCAGCTTGGACCAGGATGTAGAGAGCCATGTGCGGCTTTCACAATTTATCCTGGAGCGTTGTAGACGCCTGGCGGAAAGGGGGCAGGATGTTTTCTTGCTGCTCGATTCCATCACGCGCCTGGCGCGGGCCTTCAATAAGTGGGTCGGTAACACGGGTCGCACGATGTCTGGTGGCGTTGATATTAAAGCCATGGATATTCCGAAAAAACTCTTTGCGACTGCGCGTGCTTTTGAAGAAGGTGGTTCATTGACAGTAGTCGGCACGGCCTTGATCAATACGGGCAGCCGCATGGATGATCTCATCTTTCAAGAATTCAAGGGGACCGGCAACATGGAGTTGGTGCTGGATCAAAAGCTGGCGGATCGCCGAATCTGGCCCTCGATCGATATCACCCAGTCCGGTACCCGACGCGAAGAACTGCTGTTGGCACCCGAAACGCTTCATGCCGTTACCATGCTGCGACGCACACTGACTACCATGCATCACGTCGATGCCATGGAGCAGTTGACCAAGCAGCTGGGTATCCGGGAATCAAATGAAGAGTTCATTAAGCTCATCAGTGGAACTCAAGTGGCGCTCTAGTGCTGGGGGTAATATTGCCTTGAAATGCCGCCAAGTCGGTGATTTCGAAGCAGCTGCGCCCCCCCTGCCCTCTGTTGATCTGTCGATTCACTGACAGGTCGTTAAAGTTGGCCCCGTTTTTCAGGTTTGCCAACTGCCGGTTTCCATCCAAGATGTCCGCTCAAGCAGGCCGATGAATGCTGCTAGTAGTACTGCGCACGTCCGTTGCGCAGGATGGATCTCCGCCGCTTAACAGGGATAGCTCAGCATGAATGCGAAATTAACGCTCAAAATCAGTCGGATTGTCAGTGGTATTCTCTCGGTATGTCTGTTACTGGACGGGTCGCTGTTAGAAGTGGCGGTGGCCCAGACCACTGCGCCGGTCGTGCAAAGTGCCCCGGTGATTCCCGGAACAGGAGTTGCTGTTAAGAAAGTGGGCGACGATTTTGAAGACGTGAACTGGAAGTTTAACCATTATTTCCCCAAGAGTAGCAAGAACCTTGATAAGCGGGAACGGAGTCCTGGCGGTGATTCGGAAAACGATCGCTGGTACGAAGGAATCAAGCGCGGTCAGCCGGACGTGATTCGTCGGGTTGCCACGCCGACCGGTGGCCTGGCTGGCAGCCAAGGATCGCTGCTGTTGCAGTCGCTGCAAACGGGGATTCCCGGCAAGAAAACGTATCAACAGCAGCAAGATGACTTTATCGCCAATGTGCACTACCTGCTCGGCGGCACGATCCCGGTTTCCCAGACGCCGAGCGTGGTGGTGCGAGTTTACTTGCCACCACTTAGCCAGTGGGAAAACCGAATTGGCTGTCACTTTGCCTTCCGTTCTTCCTGTGTTGCAGATGCCTACAAACGGCCGAAAACTCCCTTTGGCGGTCGCCGTGAACATGAACTCTATTGGCCCGGTTTCTTCCTTGATCTGGAGAACAAAGAGGAATTGGGAAAAGAGCATCGTTATGCAACCTGGCGTATTCGAGCCAATCGCAGTGGGAATGATTTCAATGGCCTCGAGATCAGCCAAACAGGCTGGTGGACCCTGGGTATGGCAGTGACGCCTGATGGCAGGTTTCATTACTACGCCAAAGCGGGTGTCGATAAGCTAACCAAGGATGATTACATCACGTCGCAGTCCCCGTATGGCTTCCGAGCCCTGCAGTATCGGACGTTTTTCTTTAACGTCTGTAATGGTGATGATGGGCGCCACTGGTCAACCGCTTGGATTATTGATGATCCCACGCTCTACTACGTGCCGGTCAAGAAGCAAGCCGTTGCGATTCCGCCAGCCGCTGCCAGCCGCAGTCGCTAACGAGTCACTCGTCTTGCGGCCCGTGCAGCGGAAAGCTACTGTATAGGTTCGCTGGCAGGAGGGTATGCGAATTGGTTAGCGACCTCATTGGAAATGAGGTGCCCCGTATGGGGTTGCGGGTTCAAGTCCCGTGCCCTCCGCTGTAAAACCCCTTTAAAACAGGGGTTTTCTCATGCGCTGGCGGCGCTCTCGCCCCTGCTTTTCCAGGGGACCCGGCTAGGCCATAATCGGTCTTTGGAAATCGATCTTCTGCCCCCCTGTTTCATTGCCTCGAGGTGATTCATGTTCACTGCCCATGCTGGCAATCGCACCTGGCGTTTTGCTTTGTTGCTGGCCCTGTCGTCGATACTTGTCAGCGGTTTGCCAGTTAAGTTGCGGGTTCTCCAGTCTGCCGAACCCTTAGCAGCCGAAGGAATTGTCGGTGTGCCAGAGGGTACCATTGCCGCTACGGATTGGCCCTGGTGGCGGGGGCCGCATCGCAATGGCATCGCTCCGGCTTCGGCGCGGCCACCAGTCGAGTGGAGTGAGTCCAAGAACTTGCTTTGGAGAACGCCGATTCCCGGACGTGGACACTCCTCTCCCACGGTTGTGGGAAAACGTGTATTTCTCACCACGGCCGACGAAGTGAAAAAGAGCCAGTTGGCATTGTGCTTTGATCGCGCCACCGGCAAGCTGCTCTGGCAAGTGCAATTGCACCAGGGAGGCTTTGACCACAATAACAAGAAGAACTCATTTGCTTCCTCCACCATTGCTTGCGATGGCCAGAGGCTATTTGTTGTTTTCTGGAATCAGGGTGCCATCTGGACCACGGCCTTGGATTTGCAAGGAGAGCGACTTTGGCAAGTGAAAGTGGCTGACTTCGTTTCGCACCAGGGATATTCTGCGTCTCCCGTGATCTACCAGAATCTCGTCGTGGTGGCGGCAGACAGTAAAGGGAAAGGAACCAGTTGCCTGCTGGCGATGGATCGGCAGACCGGAAAAGAAGTTTGGCAAGTCAAGCGGCCTAAAATGCCCAACTATGTCTCGCCAATTATCTTTAAGTTGGCCGGAAAGGACCAGCTCTTGATGGCCGGTTGTGAGTTGATGTCTGGTTTCGATCCCCGCACCGGGAAAGTGATCTGGGAATGCCCAGGGAGTACGACCGAATGTGTGGGGTCCGTGGTTGCCAGCCAAGGGCTGGTCTTTGCCAGCGGCGGATACCCAAAGCATGAAACACTCTGTGTGCGAGCGGATGGTTCAAACGAGATCCTCTGGAGGAACCGAGTGAAGGTCTATGTTCCCTCGCTGCTGGCCTACCAGGGTTATGTTTACGCGGTCACTGACAATGGTGTTACTTATTGCTGGGAAGCTCGAACCGGTAAAGAGATGTGGAAAGACAGGTTGCCTGGAGGCTTTAGTGCTTCGCCGATGCTGGCCGCCGGTCTGATCTATATCACCAGTGAACAGGGAAAAACGCTGGTCTTTAAGCCCAATCCCAAGCGGTTGGAGATTGTCGCCAGCAATTCGCTGGGCCAGGATGTTTTTGCTTCTGCCGTTTTTTCCGGTGAGGATCTTTTTCTCCGCACCACCTTCCAAGAGAACGGTCGCCAGGAGTACCTCTGCTGCCTGCGAAACGTACCGGCTCGTTAGTGCCTGCTGCGGTGCCAGCGAACCGGACGTTTTCTGGACCAGTGAACCAGGCCCAGTGCGACACCGGCAAGGGTTGCCAGGTGTTGCTGCCATTGTCCAGGTAGCAGTGCGAAGGGAGCCTGTGCTCTCTGAGACAAGCCGTTGGCACCTTCTAAGAGGCCAAAAAGAATGGCCATGCAAACGAGTGCAACGGGCCAGGTTCTCCTTCCCGATGCCTGACAGTAGCCGATGAAACCGCCCATAACCAGGCCGCTGGGAACCGCCACCACCAGGCCGATCGGTAATGCCAGGCATCCCAGGTAGAGTGCACTGGTCAGCATGGCTCCTAGTGGATGGGCGAATTGATTCCAACTGGTATAGGCCAGCAGCGCTCCAGCCACAGCGTTGGTGACGCAGCAGGCAATGATTCCGCTGCAACCACCAGCGACGATGCCGGTAGCTGCTCCCTGTAGGAATGGATCGATCCTTCGCTCGTGACGCTGCCTGGAGTGGTTGTGATGAGGTGGTTGCTGGATCATGGTCGCGGGGCACTCCGGTGTGTCGGTAACGTGAAGAACTCGTTGCCACTTTCCCTGCTTCCAGGGTGTTGCACCGGTGGCCAGGGGTAAAGTCGTGATGGCAGGTCGCTTGGTGAGATCGTCAGTTCACGATGAAGGACTGGCCCCTGGACGAACTGGCTGCCAGTGAGTTTCACGGCGTTACCAATATTGATTAGGTATTGTGACCAGATGCGTTCCATTGCCACTGGCCCCAGGCTCTGAATGGCGAATTCGTTGAGTTTCCCGTTTGGACGGACCCACGCCTCGCTAGTCACATGAACCGACTGATCGCCCGTCTTGATGACACACCAGCGACGACTGCCCGCTAACATGTGATTGCCGATGGTTACGGCTTCGACCATGTGGTGCTTGTCGTGGTAATGCAATTCCACGGCAACCGGGTTTGTGTTGACGAGCGTCTGGAGGGTGTTGAGGAGTGCCCAGTGAGTCTCGAGTGGTTTCGTTTCTAGCAGTAAACGGACGCGAAAGAGAGCGAATTGGCGACCCTGCAGAGTGGCCGAATCGAGCGCCCCGGCACGAATCACGCGTGCTTGGGCCAGGTTGTCTTGATCGAAGTGGCGGAAGTCTTTCAGCTGACGATAGATGGAACCCGTACTGAGCCAGGGTTTGATGCTGGGGATAAAAATAGACTGTTTGCTGTAGAGCAGCTTGCCCGTGGCCGCCTGCCAGTTCGGTCGCAAGCCGGAGAGGATGAGCAGTTGTGGATCGGTGCCGGCTGCCATCCGCACCGGGGCTCCATAAGGGCTGGTAGAACGGTGCAACGTCTGCTCGATTGGCCCCTGCTGGGAGCTTTGCCAGGCTCGGTAGACATGTGGGTCGATATCTGGATGGACCGCCCGCACGGAACCGTCCCTAAATAAGCCCAGCGGAATGCTCTCTGGCAGTCGAAACGGTGGCGCTGGATCTCCCTGCGGGAAAAGCGGAATTGGACCTGTGCTGCAATCGGCCAGTTTCGCCGTGGGTGGACGCTGTGCCAGTTGCGTCGAGGCGGATTTTTCCGGGCAGAGTGCCGCTTTCTTTTGCCTATCGGCGGCTTGGGAAACGAGCGACAGGACCGAGTCGGTGACACGCTGCCGACCGGGAAATAACCGGTCCGAGACGGCAGCCCTGGTCGCGACAGGTTGGAACCAGAGAGGCTCACTGAGCGCTGCTAACGGCTGGCTTGTCAGCGATTGTTCACCCCCCGGTTCGGAAGTTAACGAGGTTGCTGACAGCAGTCGTCGCTCGACGAGTCGCTCGATCGTTGGCAGCACGCAGGGGCTTCTTTGGGGAGATCTCCAAAAGGTCTTTAACCATCGCCAAGGAAATAATTTATGAGACTTGAAAAGTCGCCGTGCAGTGATCATTGGTTGCTCTCCAGAAAAAGTACTTGCCGCCGGAGACCCCGGTCGATCCAAAGCACTACATCGCGAAGCGGAGTCGCAAGCGGGTCCAGAAAATGACCGGCTCCTGGCAATTACCGATCAGCCGGAGAAAAGGGCCTGCGCTTTTTGCTGCTTTAGGAGTCTGTTTGTAGTGACGTGAACGGTCTTGTCGGACGATAAACAGGGATAAGGAGAACTAGTCCTGAGGGTCGCCCGTGCGCGCTGATTTGTAGTAGTTGGTCGGGAAATGCCAACTGGTGCTATCAAAGCCACTCGATCGAGGGGGTAGATATTCCAAAATGGGCCAATTTATGGCTGTTACAGATAGCTCTTTGGAGGGGTTTTTTGGCAAGAAGAAGTGAAAGTCGCTTTTTCGTTGCAATAGTTTACACTCGGACTAGAATCCAAAAATGGTGGGTAGTTTTTGCGCATAAGTACCGCACAACACTTATATTACCCATTTTAAACATGAGGGACTCTAGCTCGGTGTCAGGAAATGGACACTGGATCGTGGGTATCTCGTGTCCGAGAAGCGGTTTGGGGGCTTTCCCCCCGAGATTTAGGTAGTCCGGCTCACCAAGTGGGGAGGCGGGCAGATGAGTTCACTAGGAAATAGCAGGTACGAGTCAATGAGCATACGAAGCTCCAAAACACGCTCGAGGAAATGGTTGCGTCGGAGTTCGCGACAACAGGCGGCGGACCGCCGCGAGTTGCTACGTGGATTGCGGATCGAACCGTTGGAAGAACGACAACTGTTGACCGGTTCACCGAGATTAGCGGGTGTGACCACCAACGACAACACGTTGTTAGAGGACGGGGAAGTTCTCCGTCAATCTCCTCGGGAACTGACCTTCCGATTTAATCGTGACGCCAGTCTAGATCCGAGCACCTATGGTGGGATCCAGGTGGTTCGCAGCGGTGGTGATGGCCTCTTTAGCGCTGCTTCGGCAGTCTCTGATTTTGGCAGCAATAGTGCGGTAACAGTTGAGTTTATGGCAGTCCCTGATGGGACCGATGGTAACGGGATCACGATCGAGTTAACGACCGCGGATTTAGGGCCACCGGCCACACCGCAGGTAACGGTCAACGAGCAGACGATTTCGGTGGTGCTCAACACCAACAGCACCAATCCCACCACTGCCAGCAAGTTGGTTGATGCCATCAATGAAGACACGGCGGCTCAGCAACTGGTTACCAGTCGGGTCATGAGCGAGCTCAATTCGGATCCGGACTACAATATAGCGGCCCTGGTAGCCAACGACCCGCTCCAAATCGTGCTGGGCGGTTCCAACGACGTGGTACTGGAACCCGGGTACGTCAGCAAGGGTGACTTTACTCGTGAAATCCTCTTTCGCTTTAAAGAGTCGCTCCCGGATGACACCTACCAGGTTAGTGTTTTCGGTAGCGGTCCCAATGCCTTGATGGATGCGGACGGGTCCGTCTTCAATGACGGGGAAGATCTAACGATTGATTTTGCGATTGACCTGGCGCCTCAAGTGCAGTCGGTGGTTCCCCAGCCGGTGATGAGGAATGTCAACGGTCAGTGGGAGCAAATGTCTGACCAGGTTCACGTTTACTTCAACGACGACGATCTGAACGTGACGACGGCTGAGACACGCGAATTCTATCAGCTGATTTACACGCGAGACACGCTAGAGAATACGGATGATGTTGTTTTCCTGCCGAAGCTAATCGACGGGGTGAAATACTACCCCGCCGCCGACATGGCAGTGGTCACCTTTGATGCTCCCTTGCATTCGCTGGTCGATCCGCTCACCAGCCAGCCGCTGGAGAACGGA
>JAYGDG010000329.1:0-14050 GCA_046583015.1 Pirellulaceae bacterium
CAGCCAGGCAGTACTCAAAACCAATTAATCCAGCAACCCTACCCGTTTGGCGCTGCCACTCAACAACCAGTCCCGACACCCTATACGGCTAACGCCAATCAGCCCTACTACCAGGCCGGCTATCAGACCGTCCCTGCTGGCAACCCGGCCCTTACGTCAAACGGTTACCCGACGACCCAATACCCTCCCGCTGGTTATCTGACACGGTAACAGGGCGTCTCCCTACGGGGTCTCCCGGCCATCAACCAAAGCACGTTTCCACCCCCCCTTGGATGAAAACTAATGAAACTATCCCAAGCCGCCCTCGTGCTGCTCGCCGCGTTATTGTTAAGTGGATGCCAGGCAACAAACTCTCCCCCTTCCTCGGCATGGTCGTGGAATCCACTGAGCCGCATGATCAGCAAACCTACGCCTCAACCGACTCGCATCGTTGCCATCTGGTCACCTGACGTGTTAAACACGCAGGGCCAGGTTTCGACTCAGGGTTTCGGCGGCCGTCTCTACTTTTACGACGCGGAAAACAAGACGATCCCCGTAGACGGCCAACTCATAATTCATGGGTACGACGACTCCAATATCACCGACTCCGGTAATACGACCCCGGATAAGAAATTCGTCTTTACGGCCGAACAATTGAAACAGCATCACGGAGAATGTGAGTTCGGATCGTCCTACAGCATCTGGCTCCCATGGCAACCGGTCGGTGGGATGCAACGGCAAATAAGCCTGGTTCCGACCTTCAGCTCCTCAACCGGCACTCGCCTGGTTGGAAACCAAACCCAAAACTTGCTGCCTGGTAAAAAGACAGCCGTTCCCACTGCCTTGCAAAAACAATACGCGCGGCAGGCAAGCCCTCCCGTTTCCCAGTATCCTAGTGGAACCCGACAGGGCACGGTTGCACCAACTGCCTATCCCCAACAAGAAGCGGGAGTTTCCACAGCACGCACCCTCGATTACACAACGACGACGATTAACGTACCCCGTAGCATGTCTCAGCAAATGCGAAGTACCACGGGAAGTCCAACTGGCCTGTTAACGAACCCGACCTACCAGCGGCCCCAACCGGGCACGACACCAAACCGGGCAAGCTACGATCAAAGCTCGCCGATAGCCAAGCCAGCGACTCTGCAGAATGGACGCAATCCAACGGTCAACTATCGTCCTGCCTGGGTGGCACCCGGCACGCCGCTAACCAGACCCGCGAGTCGTCGACCCGCGCTATCAACAGCTACTGCGGTTTCGCCGCAGTAGCCTTGACAACCAGTTCATTGCGCACCTTATAGACACCTGGCTCTAACAGCATCAGGCCTGCAATAAGATCGCCTTGGTTGATATTAGTCACAGTGCCTTGCAGAACGGCGGTATCCTTTTCGATCACCACCACGACCTTATTCGCTGCCTGAAGTCCAGGCAATTTCGCAATACGTCGTTGTACGGTTGCTCTCAAAACCGGTGCTGGAACCCTTGGCATTTCAAAGCCAAGACGGAAGGGGATGCGTAAGGCGGTTCGTCCCGTGTTGCGAGTGTTATTATTATTCAGGCCCGTCTGACCACCGCGACCGCCGGTACCACCACGGCCACCCATGGCACTCATGCCACTCGTGCCACGGGCACTAGCCCCGGTGCTCGCGCCACTGGTAGGTGCATTACGCAAATTGAAAGTATCGGACGAATCGCCACCAACAAATCCAGTGCCGCGATCGATGGCAGCTTCACTGGTAATTTGCCCAGTCTGTTCTAAAGCAGCGGAAGCTTGTCCACCTTGCGAACTGCTTGAACTATTTCCGAACGTCGAAGTACTGGCGGAGCCAAATTGCGCTTGTCCCTCTTCACAAACGAGCGTCAAGAGAGCAACCAAGACCAGACAGAAACCGATGGCATTACGTCGTAATCGCATTATTCTTCCTTTACTTCATTTTCAAGCTGGGTGATCCGGTCCATGCTACTAGAGCAACTCGTGTCTAATTGTCCATAATCTTCATCGTCAAAGAAAACGGAACCAATCCATCTTTCCCAGTGATGGTCTTTATTATAGGGAAGTTCAAGCAAAAGGCACCCTGGATATTGAAACCCGGACAGGGATTACAAGTTTCGGCAATTTTACCACCTTTTAGGGGGGGGTAGGCGACAAAAGCCGATTGGCTTTCCCTCACGGACGAAGTTTCTACCCAAAACCTCTTTCCTTGGCCGTTTTGTCAGATTGTCAGAAACTGTTACCTTAGAACGAAGGCAGGACTGCCAGCCAATTGCTTAAGAGCACTTCAGCAGATCTGCCATTTACGATCATCGTTAGAAGGAACCAATTCATGTCTTTCCATGTCCGAACCCGTTCACTCGTTTGCTTCACGCTGTTACTAGGATTCCTGACGGGACTAACGGTGCCTGCCATAGCAGCGCGCCCAACGGCACCACGACTGTTACCACAGACGACATTGCTTTACGTCCGTGTCAATAATGTCGTCGAGTTAATAGACCGGTTCAAAGAAACTTCGATGGGGCAGATTACGCAAGACCCCAAGATTCGTCCGCTCATAGAACAGCTATACGGTGACGCCTTGAAAGCATTCAGCAGTGTGGAAGAGGAAGTTGGACTGTCCCTCGAACAACTCTTAAAGCTGCCACAGGGTGAAGCCTGTTTGGCGCTGGTTAGCTCTGAAACCGGGCTACCGATGCTGACGTTACTCTTGGACGTCGGTGACCAGATGCCGGAAGCAGAGAAACTTCTAAAAAAGATAGAACAAGCGATTGTCGGGGAGGGTGGCAGCAAGACCACCGAAACTGCCGGCGACACAGAAATAACGACGTATCATTCACGGGGCGAGGATCCTTTTTCCGTGTTTACACGGGAAGGAACTGTCGTGGCATGCACAAATACTATTCTGTCCAAGCAGCTCCTTGAGGTCTGGGACGGTACGGCTCCCAGTGATTTCAAATCGTTAGCGGACAATCGCAAGTTCACAGCTATTATGAAACGTTCCGCTGGCGCCGAGGGTGCCAGGCCGCAGATCAGCTACTATGCGGATCCCATTGCGATGGTTGAGTCGTTTGGCCGCAGCAGTTTCACGGTCCAGGCCGTGCTGGCAACCCTTCCCGCGCTCGGTGCCGATGGCTTCAAGGCGATCGGTGGCAGCGTAATCTTGGCACCTGACAATTTTGATTCGATCGCACACTTTCATGTCTCTCTTGATTTCCCTCGCAAGGGAATCCTGGAATTTTTCGAGATGAAAACGGGCGACCTGACTCCGGAACCCTGGGTACCAGCAAATGTATCCTCCTACACTTCGGTGAACTGGAACATCGAAAAGGCCTTCGGTGCAATCCGAGGGGTCTATGACGCAATTCGTGGCGAGGGTGGATTCTCGCAAATGCTGGAGCGGCAGATCTCGGACCCCTGGGGGGTGGATTTCGAAGAGGACGTCATTGGTGGGCTGGATGGCCGTTTTAGCATTGCCACCTGGGTTGAGCCACCTGCCCGCATTAACAGTCAAACGAATCTATTCGCTTTCAAGCTCAAGGATGCCTCTCGTGCCCAAAAGACGTTCAAACGCATCATGGAGAACTTCAATTTTTTCACGAAGACTAACCATCGTGGAACCACTTACTATAGCGTTGCCATCCCGGACGACGAGAACCGTCCTGATTTTGTTCGCGCTCCCGTACCTTGTTTAGCGATCGTGGGGGACTACTTGATGTTTACCGATAGTGACCGCTTCTTGAAACGCGTACTGGTGACCAAGGGAAGTAATTCCAAGGGACTGGCAAATCAACTGGACTACAAATTGATCGCCAGTCGTATCCGTCGCCAGGCGGGGCGGCAAGAACCTTCGATGATCTCCTTTAGTCGACCCGAAGAAATCCTTAAATCACTCTATGAGTTAGCCACCAAGGACTCAACGCTAGATGCCCTCTCCCGCGGAGCGGAAGACAACCCGTTTTTTCGGGTCCTGAACCGGGCCGTCCAAGACAGTCCGCTGCCCCCATTCGAGGAAATTGCCAAATACCTGTCACCTCGTGGTGCGATGACAATCAGTGATGAAACTGGCTTACACACCATTTCATTTACACTAAAACGAAAATAAGTTGGCGGTTACCTGCAAACCACCTATCAGAGTCGCTTTGATTGCAACCAAGCTGCCTTGAAGGAATCCTCACCATGACCGACGAACCTGTCCAAGAAGAACAGGAACCTGCTGACGCAACCCAATGCATCCTCGTAGTGGACGATGACATAGAAATCGGAAAAAGCGTTCGTTATGCACTGGAATCCAAAGGGTACAGAGTCTTGAATGCGACCGATGGCAACCAGGGCCTGGCACTAGCAGAGAGAGAAGATCCAGACCTGATTATCTTGGACATGATGATGCCCAAGCGAAGCGGGTTCCTGGTTCTGGAAAAGCTTCGTCGTTCACGGCCTGTTCCGACGCGGATCATCATGATTACAGCCAATGAGGGAAATCGCCACAAGGAATATGCCGAGATGTTGGGGGTTGATGACTATATTCGCAAACCTTTCCAGATGAATCGCTTGCTGGAGAGTGTAGAACGCCTACTGACAGCCTGACGCCAAAACGATCCGTTAATCCGCTGACGTCGCATCACCATTTTTACCGCGACAACGATTACACTGTCCTTTGCTACAACTTCACGGGAACTTAACAAGAAATGACTGGCCGCCCCCCTGCCCCGGACCAACTGCCTGACCCATCCATCGAACTTATCGAAGGATGGCACTGCAGTCACCTCTACTACGAATTTGATCGGCCACTGCTCGCCACGATGACCTCGGAACAGATGGCCCAAGGGCGAAATGAACTTACTGCGATCCTGGATCCTGCTGCCGAGGATCCGCGACGCCTGCAAGTGAGTATTGTGAGCGGAAACAAGGCTGATTTTGGCCTCATGCTAATGGACCCGAATCCACTGGTCATCGACACCGTCCATCAACGTTTACGGGCCTCGCTGCTGGGCCCTGCTCTGAAAAGTGTCTACAGTTTCATTTCCGTTTCAGAGGTTTCTGAATACGTCCCCAGCCTGGAACAATATGGTGAGCGCCTTGTTCAAGAGGGTGAGGAGGTCGGCAGCGAAGCCTACGAAGCAAAGCTCAATGCCTATGCCAAACGCGAGCCGATGATGCGCAAACAGCGTCTCACTCCTGATTTCCCAGAATGGCCTGCGACTTGCTTTTATCCGATGAACAAGAAACGTAAAGTGGGTGAAAACTGGTTTATGCTCCCCTTCGCAGATCGCAACAGCCTGATGGCGGAACACGCTCGCAGTGGCATGGCCTTTGCCGGTAAAGTCAGCCAACTGATCACCGTTGGCCTAGGCTTCGAAGACTGGGAGTGGGGTGTCACACTGTGGGGTCGCAACCCGGAATATTTGAAAGATATCGTCTATCGAATGCGGTTTGATGAAGCCAGTGCCCGGTACGCTGAATTTGGCCCATTTTACACCAGCTACATCTGCTCAGCGGCTGACATGTTAGACCACTGCCGTGTGGGCTCAGCTTAAGCGATTAGGGCCTCGTCTGCGGCTTCTCCTTCGTGTTAGCAGCAGCGATCTCTAACTTCTTGACTTCCGCCAACTGGGGAGAGTTCTTAGCCATCACGGCAGGTGGCTTTGCTTTGGCAGGCGTCTTTTGCGGCTTGTCGGGTGTCTCCTTCGGTGGGTTGACCTTCTTGGGAATTCGAGGCATCAGGACTAACCGCACCTTGGTCCCCTGGGGAGGTATATTTTCCGTCTTCGCCACAAAAGTCAAACTTGAATTCGCCTGACTACTTTCCACCGGCAAGTCGAGCATAGCCGAAGGAAAATTGGAAACACAAATAAAATCGCCACCATCTCCATAGTAATGTCGCTCACCGGTCGCCTGGTCGGTCCAAAAACCACTGCCACCAAACACCCAGGGATACGGCAGCACCTTCTTGCCACGAATGCTCTGAACCCAGTCCTGGGCCCGCATGACCTGTTTCTGACCTTTCTTGTCTCGCCATAAGACGGCAATATCGACAACTGTCCCGGTGGCCGCTTCATACTTAGGATCAAACTTCACGGGATGTCCAACTCGAGAACCAACCGCCAGCAGAGCTGCATGGACGTAGCGGGCCTTGCAATTTACCGCCACGATCGATTCATGTTCCTTTGTATCTCGCGGGCAGGCAAACATCTCAAGTTGGCCTTCTCGCAAACAGACAACTCCATCAACAACGACCCACTTTCTCTTTGGATCGATCCACACCTCGTGCTCTTTGGTCAACTTCACCAAACCTGAGTTTACTTTGCTGGCCGGATCTTGCTTCTTTTCGGCAGCCACCTTGGGTGTTTTCTTGGGCGGCTCATCTGCCGTCGTGACAGCAACAATCGCCATGACAAGCCAACTGGCCAGCGCCGGGACCAGGCCAGAAACACTTGGGAAGCTTCGTCTGTTCATAACCATGATGTCCTCTTAAGCCCCGGGGGCGATGTGAGTCGACCAGTTTTATAGTTAAGCTGCAGGGGGTTAAACGTTACAGGCATTCTATCATATTCGTCTCTGCAGAAGGCATTGTATTCTTCCAGGGGTGAGTTCAGATTCTTCCGGCTGGACTGTCGCCAACATCGCGATTGACTGTTATGATGTGCCAAATCGCTAGTCTACATAGAGACGTTCTGGCATTTTTGCTGTTCTCTTCAGATTAAGACACCAACTGGTTTGCAGCTGAAGAAGAACCAGTCTGGAACATCAATTGAGAAAGCACCCTTGCCATGTCTGCCACGATTATTTCAACCTCTTCGACTTCCCACTCACAAGTGGGACCGCACGACTGGGATTCGTGGCGCGAGCACCTGGCCACGCGGCAACGTCCGCACCGCTTAAGCGAACTGTTCACATCCTCTGACAATTCTCCCTTGAACTGGGCCCTGCCTGCTGACCTGGAGAAGTCCAGCGTGGAACCCTTGGTGACCCATTGGAACCGCAGTTTTTCCCAAAAAACCCCGCCGACTCAACCCGCTACCAAGAAAGCCAAGCAAGGCAAATCAGAACCACCTAAAGATCTTTCCTGGGTTGATGAACTAGAAAGCTGGTTGTCTTCGGTCGCCAAATCACAGACTTCCGATCGCTTTGCTTACCAATGCCTGGCCTGGTGCCACCTGTTACCTCAATTGGCAAATCAATTGCCAGCTGCCCCCTGGACCGAATTGCTGGAGACGATGGTCGACATCGCTGAAGGATCCCAGCAGTTATCTCCATTCGAACG
Source organism: Pirellulaceae bacterium (assembly GCA_046583015.1). GTDB lineage: Bacteria > Planctomycetota > Planctomycetia > Pirellulales > Pirellulaceae > JAZADA01. The sequence continues at coordinate 7,239 of JAYGDG010000329.1, forward strand.
TCCCCTGCAGCACACACTGCTGGCAGGTGAACTTGGACTAACTCTCGTGTACCTGTTTCCGGAACTGGAATCTTGTCAGCGATTAGCTGACTCGTCTGATTCCGCGCTCTCCACCGGATTGATCGAATTACTTGATGGCGAAGGTCTGCCACACGTCTCGGACTTGCCGGTCTTCCGCGCACTGATCGCATCCTGGACACGCTGCGAGTTGATCTCCGCAGCGCTCGACAAGGACTGCTTTAGCAGGGACGCGCGTGCCCAGTTCGAGTGGGCTGTTCGACAAGCGATCTGTTTGACCCGGCAGGACCAGAGCCAGTTATTTACGACCGCGACGGGAGCAGAAGCCTGGGACCTTTGTTGCGAAGCCGCGCTCCAGGCAGCGGGTGACGAAGTCGACTGGATCCTGGCCTCGCAATCGATACTCAACTCGAAACAAAAGTCCGCACATCGTCATAAATACCAGCACCTTGACCAGAAGACCTTAGCAGCGCCCGTTATCCACTCGGCGTGGTCTGAATTCACTGTCATGCGAAACAGTGGGCGTAAATCTGCGCACCGGTTAGCCATTGGATATGACCAACCGACCATGAGCACCGAATTGATGCAACGGGGGCATACTCTTTGGCAAGGCGACTGGGCTACTTCCATTAGCATCGACGGCACCCCTGTTGCTTTCGATCATGAATGGGATGTGACCTGCTGGTTCTCTGATGATGATGGTGACTACCTCGAACTAGAAACTGACTTGGGCAGTGACCGACGGCTGCAACGCCAAATACTCCTGGGTCGAAAAGACCAGTTTCTCTTCCAGGCAGATGTCATCCTGGGAAACCAGGCGAGCCAAATCGACTACCAGACTCGACTGCCACTGACTTCGGAAGCCAGTTTCCAGGAGGCCGATCAAACCCACGAAGGAGTGGTAGCTTCTGCCGGTCACAACGCGCTCGTCTTACCACTGGCCTGTCCCGAATGGCGCAGCGAGTCAAGTCCTGGTCGATTGCAGCAAATCGACGGAACCCTGCAATACCAGATCGAAGTGACTGCCCGCAATCTGTACGCTCCGTTGTTTATTGGCTTATCCCGTGCCGGGTCCGAAAAGCCTTATACCTGGAGACGATTGACCGTTGCCGAATTATTTGATATCCAATCGCCAGACGTGGCCGTGGGCTACCGAATTCAGATCGGGTCTCGTCAATGGTGTCTCTATCGTTCCCTCGATCCAGCCACAAACCGCAGCTTTTTGGGACAAAACCTGACAAGTGAGTTCATCTTCGGCCGCTTCAACCGAAACGGTCAGTTAAAAGAATTTCTTGAGATCGAGTAAAGTCCTTCCAGCCAAGTTATCGATGATCGATCTTCAACAACAATTGGCCAGCAATCTTGGAACCGTCCAGCAACGCATCAAGGCGGCTGCTCTGCGCAGCGGTCGCCAGGCCCAGGACGTTGAACTAATTGCCGTTTGTAAGTATGTCTCCAGTGACATTACTGCTGCCCTCGTCTCAGCCGGATGTCAGCAGCTTGGGGAGAGTCGGCCGCAACAACTGTGGGACAAACGCAAGACGCTGGCCCATCTGTCAATCCGCTGGCATATGATTGGCCATTTGCAACGAAACAAGGTGCAACGCACGGTAAGCTCCTTAACGATGCTGCATTCAGGCGATAGCATGCGCTTACTACGAGCCGTTAATGAAGCCACCAGCGGCCATCGGGAGCGCTTACCCGTCTTGATCCAAGTCAACATTTCCGGTGAAGCGAGCAAGCATGGATTTTCCCCACAGGAAATTGCCAGCCTGCTGGCAGAAATCTCGCTGCTAGAAAGCCTCAGCGTCCGTGGCCTGATGACGATGGCTACACTCGGTGCGAGCCCGGATGAGACGCGGCGGGATTTTGAGCGACTCAGAACACTGCGCGACCAATTAAAGACAGACTGCCCCGATACAATTCAGCTGGACGAACTGTCCATGGGCATGAGTGGAGATTTCGAATTAGCTATTGAAGAAGGCGCTACACTCGTACGAGTCGGTTCTGCATTATTTGAGGGCATCCCCACTGATTGAATTAACCCGTCACAAGCAAGGAGTTGTCTTACCGGTAAAAGCTCTCGCTGGTGCCGGTCGTAACGAGATCCGTGGGGTCCACAACGGGTCGCTAAAAGTCGCCGTCACGCAAGCTGCCGAAAAGGGAAAGGCAAACCGGGCCATTATCAGCTTATTGAGCCGGCTGCTAGAAATCCCCAAATCGGACATCGAATTAACCAGCGGCACGACATCAAACAATAAACAATTCCTGCTTCACGCAGTCGATGTGGCAAGGCTGAAACAACAACTGACCCTGTTGCTGGAGAACGGCAACTAGATCAGGCAAGTTGCTGCTGCAAGTATAACTTGGCCGCGTCGAGTCGTTGCCAGCAATCTGGCCCGGGTGCCATTTCGAACAGAAACGGGCCCTGGTAATCCCGCCGTTTTAGCTCCGACAGGTGTGCGCGCCAATCCACCTCGCCTGTCACCAGCTCCGGCAAAACCACAGCCTCCTTGATTTGCTTTAGGTGAACCATGGAAAGATCATGGGCCCGGAGTTGCGAGAGGGCTGCTAGAGAATCTCCCGCTTCGGGTACAAAACCGAAATTCGCTGGATCAAAACAGATCTTCAATTGGTCGCCTAAAGATCCCAGTTGCTCACGGCTACGTTGAACAATACGCCACAAGTCATCCCAGGGCTGACGGCAATTCTCCACTGACAGGATGCCTCCAACTTGATCCATCCTTTGCACCAACCCAACTAATTCCTGTACCGTGCTTTCTTCGCATTGCCTGATCTCAGCCGCGATCGTACTAACATCAACCAGCCGCAGGTGAGGCCTCGCTTCACCCGCCACAGCAACGGCAGCCTGGCAAGCTTGATCGACAAGATCATCGGCACTGGAAAGCTCTCCTGAAAGGAACGAGAGGCCCATCGCGTAATCAAAGCAAAGCCCCGGATACCGCTGCGTCACCTCTGCCAATTGCTCCACAGCGGGAAAACAACGATCGGTCGACTCCAAATCCCCTAAGGCCGTTTGGCGTAATTCAATGGCGACCAGGCCATGTTCGACTGCCTGGTCCAGGCACGCAACCAGTGGTACTCCCTGATCCAATTCATATTTCCAGCAGTTGGTTACAATACCAAGTTGATTCATTTCGAACACGTTCTTGTGCGATTCCTCTAGCAAGGCTTGGCTCGTGTCAGCTAACGAGTTTCGTTCAGTGTAATAAGACCTCGCTGGGCCGTCGAGCTAAGTGCCTGCAACTGCCAACCCCTTGACAACCGGTAGGTGCGTAAAGCATGGTGCAAGATAGTCAACGAGCCTCCTGCCCGCTAACGACCGATCCTCTCATGACGCTCAACACGCTACGAAATGCCCTGGCCAGTCCTGATCTTTCCCTGGAAATGGATGCCGCGCAGCTGCGCGAGCTACTGGAAAACGTCCTGCAACACCTGTTACCACATATCGAAGAGCTGGAAACTCGACCGGCTTGGGAAAGCCCGGAAAAAGCGAGTGCTGAAGTACTGGCACCTCAGCCACTGCCGACTTCTGGCAGCGACTGGTCGACCACGTTAAACGAGTTGTTCTCACAACGACTCTCACCCAGTTTTAATCCTGCCAGTCCGGGATACATGGCTTACATTCCTGGTGGTGGCCTACTCCATGCAGCGATCGCTGATTTGATCGCCGACGTTTTAAACCGTTACACCACGGTATGGGTCGCTGGGCCGGGACTGGTACAAATCGAAACGGACGTAATTCGCTGGTTCTGCGAGCTGATGGGACTCGGTTCAGAAGCCGGCGGTTTCCTGACGACCGGCGGCTCACTCGCTAACTGGTCAGCGATCGTGACAGCTCGCTGCTGCCGCCTTCCTGAAGATTTTTTAGCCGGAACGATCTACACATCGGACCAGTCTCATCATTCGATCCAACGGGCTGCCCGGTTGGCTGGATTTCCGGCTTCTCGAGTACGGGTCATCGCCACCGATGAAAACTATCGCATGTGTAGCAACTCGTTACGATCGGCCATTGCAGAAGATCGATCGGCAGGTTTCTTACCATTCCTGCTAGTGGGCCAGGGTGGCAGTACCAACACCGGTGCCGTCGACTCTCTCGACGAACTGGCCCAAATTGCTCAGCACGAGCAACTTTGGTTTCATGTCGACGCTGCTTACGGTGGCTTCTTTCAGCTAACAGACCGTGGCCGCAAGCACCTTGTTGGAATCGAGCAAGCGGACTCGATCACCCTCGATCCCCACAAGGGACTTTTTCTCCCTTACGGAACCGGTTGCCTGCTGGTGCGAAGCCGACAAACACTCCGCTTAGCCCACGGCATGCATGCCGATTATTTACCGACGATGCAGCAAGAGGATGGTCGGGTCGACTATTGCCAGGAGAGCCCCGAACTATCTCGCGATTTCCGTGGACTGCGAGTCTGGCTGCCTCTGAAGATTCATGGTTTCGACACGTTCCGCAACTACCTGGATGAGAAGCTAGACCTGGTTCAATGGGTCCGAGAGGAACTTGCCCAGATACCTCACCTCGAGATCGCCACCGATCCGTCGCTGTCGATTGTGACGTTCCGCCTGCAACCTCCTGACGTCACGGGGCCGGCTTTAAATGAAGTTAACCAGCAACTGCTAAACCAGATAAATGAGTCAGGAGATGTCTTCCTGACCGCTACTGACCTTGACGATCTGTTTACGATCCGCATCTGTATCCTCTGCTTCCGCACTCATCTTGAGCGCCTTGAACTTTGTGTGGAGCGGATTCGAAATGCTGCCAACGTTCTTTGCCAAACAGGCAGCTAGCCAGGGAACTGGCGATGGCAAATTGACTGGCAATTGTCTGCCACAGTCGGTAGGATAATCGGCTTACTTACGCCTGTTACCTACCCCTTACCGAGGCACCACCATGAGTTCCGAGCCAGCCCTGGACAGTCCTTCTTTGAAACGCAAATGGCATCAAGCCATTGGCCCTGGACTTATCACTGCCTGCGTGGTGATTGGCCCCGGCAGCATCCTTTCCAGCTCCAAGGTGGGTGCCACTCAGGGGTATAACATGCTGTGGCTGATTGTCATTGCCTGTTTGTTTATGGCAGTTTTTATGACACTCGGGGCTAAGTTGGGCGTTGTGCTAGACAGATCGCTGGGGGAAGTTATTACCGAATTAGCTGGCAAGAAACTGGCCATTGCGATCGGTCTTGGCGTCTTCGTCATATCAACAGCCTATCAGTCTGGAAACAATCTTGGCGTTCAAAGTGCCTTCAAAGCTCTCGGGGCATCACACGGCTTTTCCATTGTCCTGGTTATTGCTTTTAATGCCCTTTCAATCTCTTTTTTGTACGTCTTCAAAAATCTCTACAAGGCTCTGGAAAGAGTCATGATGTGTTTCGTCGGCTTGATGTTAATCTGCTTCACAGTCAACCTGGCAATCGTACAACCAAACCTCGGGGATCTATTCAAGGGCTTTGTTCCTCAAACGGGGGCCTTTGGAGACATTTCTGTACTGGCCCTGGTGGGGACGACCTTCGTTATTTCTGCAGCTTATTTCCAGGCATATCTGGCGCAACAAAAAGGATGGAATCAAGACGAATTGCGAAGCGGCTTGATCGACGCCCGAGTTGGCACAGTAATCATGTGCCTGATCACCATCATGTTGATTTGCACAGCAGCAGCTGGGTTGGCAGGAGAGGAGCTAACCGGCGTGGAAGACGTCGCAGCCGGTCTTGAGCCTACCTTTGGAAAAGGGGCTCGACTGCTTTTCTGCCTGGGATTATTTAGCGCAGCTTATTCTTCATTTCTAGTCAACTCCATGATTGCAGGCTTCATCATGTCCGATGGCCTCGGGTGGGGCAGCAAGCCTACCGATAACGGTCCAAAACACTTGACCAGTTTCGTATTACTGACAGGAATGACGGTTGCCTTGCTGGTCATTTCCTTGTTTGAGGGAAAAAACCCTGTCCAGTTGATAATTGTTGCCCAGGCCATCACGGTGATTTTTGCGCCGCTGTTGGGACTTGTACTTCTGTGGCTTACTAACAGTAAGCGAGTTATGGGAGAACAAACCAACGGTCTCGGCACCAATATCATTGCAGGCGCTGGATTACTGCTACTGCTTGCTATGAGTTTCTATATCGTTACCGTCAAACTGCCCAAACTACTCTCCCCGCCTGCCGCCGCAGAAGCCACAGAAAACCCTGGCGCACCAGGTGAAACTTCTGAGCCATCAGAGACCGGCAAATCTCACGAGACTAAATCATGAATGCTAGTACGGCAGAAACACTAACCCGCATCACTAAGCAGCTGCTTGATGCTATTGATACTAGCGACTGGGAAGCCTATCAAGAATTCTGTGACCCCACCCTCTCAGCCTTCGAACCTGAAGCGCTTGGCAACCTGGTGGAAGGATTGGACTTTCATGAAACCTACTTTGCAAATCGTTCCAATGCGGTATCTCATAAGTCGGCAATTCATTCTCCCCATTTACGACTGCTCGGGGATACCGCCGTGGTAGCCTATATAAGGCTCGTGCAGAGCGTCTCCGCTGACGGTCAGCACAGCACCACGTCCTTTGAAGAAACTCGCGTCTGGCAGCAAATCGAAGACACCTGGAAACATGTTCACTTTCATCGATCGAAAGTCGGTGACGTGAAACTGGGGTGAAGCGCGTGCCAGGCAAGGAGGCTCCCATCAGGCTGCCAGCACGCGGCCTCCACAGACATTCAGCAGTTGGCCATTAATGCCGCTGGCTGCTTCCGTCGCCAGAAAAACAGTCATCGCGGCAATTT
>JAYGDG010000379.1:0-1810 GCA_046583015.1 Pirellulaceae bacterium
ACAACACGATCGGTTTACCAGCACCGAGCAGGACAATCCCGCGGGCGGTCAGGGGAGTGGTGATTTCCATCACCGGTTTGACGTTGCCGTTGCAAAGGGGCGAGCCCAGCGGTGGCGTGGCGTCGGCCTGAAAAGTCGCCAATCGCAGCGGCCCCTCGGCTGCCTTGTTGGTAGAGGGAGTTAATAATAACAGCCAGCAGCAAGCCAGCATGACGATACGAGTCATGTGCAAACCCCTCTCGTGCCAGGATGTGTTAGAAGGAAACCACTAGAGAGTGATTTTACACGACAATCCGAGCGTCGGCCATCGGCAGCGGAAGGCTTGTTGGACGGTCTTAAATCAACCCGGGGATGGGGTTGCCCGCTGGTAGCATGGGGATAGGACGACCGGCCTGATCATCGAAATGGGTGCCTGCCGGGATGCCCAGCACGTGAAAGACGGTCGCCATCAGGTCCTGAGTGGTAACCGTGTCGCTGGCCGGGAATTCGGCCTTCGGCGATGACTGACCGATGACATTGCCCGTTTGGAGTCCCCCTCCGGCCAGGGCCAGGGTGCTCAAGCGTCCCCAGTGGTCCCGTCCTGCGTTCTTATTGATGCGCGGCGTGCGGCCAAATTCGCCGGAGATGACGAGCAGGATATCTTTCTCCAGTCCCCGCTGGTAGAGGTCTTCGACAAAGGCTGCCACGGCGCGATCGACTTGCGGGCCCCGGCTGTCCATCGAGCGCTTGATATTTCCATGCATATCCCAGCCTTGCAAGGCGACGGCCACGAAACCGCAACCCGCTTCGCACAAGCGCCTGGCCTTGAGCATTGATGCTCCCAGGCCGTCACCGTACTTGGCGACGACCGCCGGATCTTCTTGCTTGAGGTCGAATGCCTGCGGCGCTTTGCCGAGGATCAGGGTCAAGGCCTGCTGATTAAATCCGTCGATTCCTTCAATGGTGCCGCTGGCATCCGTGTCTCGGCGCAACTGGTCAAGGTTGCTCAGGAGTGTCTGGCGGTCTTCCAGCCGACTCACTTCGGTCGCCAGTTCCATGTTTTTGCGGGCCGGTCCATCGGGTGAAAAAGGTCCGTGGGCCTTGCCTAGCCAGGCCGGCCCCGGGATGGTGTTGACTTCGCTGTTAAAACCAATCTGTCCCATTTTGACATAGGTTGGCATGCCCGTCTCTGGATGATTGCAGCCACGCACTCGCGACGTGATCGATCCTAATGACGGACGGTCTTCTCCCTGGTTATGTCCCGTGTTGACAAAATAGGCGGCCCGATTGTGGCTGCTGGTCGGAACCGTGAAGGAACGGACGAAGGTCATCTTGTCAGCGAGGGTGGCCATTTTCTCGAAGTTACCACCGAGGGTCAGTCCCGGCTGGTTTGTCTTGACTTCGCCGGTCACACTGCGAAACTCGACCGGGGCATCCATCTTGGGGTCAAAGGTTTCGATATGGGTCGGACCACCATTGAGCCACAACCAGACAACCGACGTGTCCCGTTTGACGGCGGTTGTTTCGGCGGCGCGAGCAGCCATTAAGTTAGCGAGGGTCAGTCCGCCGAAACCGAGAGATCCGATTTGGAGAAAGTTCCGGCGGGAAATTCCAGCGCAGTTCCGTTTGCTGCGACCAAAGGATACCTTTAGCACGTGGTGACCCTCCCAGTTGCTGGTGACGGTGTCGCCGATTTAACCTATCAAGGACGGCTGATGCATATTGTAGAGAGCGGCCTGCCCTGCATCAAGAACAACTTGACCTGTTGAGGAAGGACTATTTCTTCTTTTTGTCCTGTTTCGCACTTCCGGAACTGGTGTCCCGACGGAAA
>JAYGDG010000461.1:0-3556 GCA_046583015.1 Pirellulaceae bacterium
CAAAATGGTTTTGTCGTGGTGCGGCAGTTTCTGGAAGCGGCTGCCCTGCAGGAATTGAAAGACCAGTTGGATCGTTACATCCGGGAAGTGGTGCCTGGCCTGCCTGCAGACAATGCCTTTTATCAGGACCGTGACCGGCCGGAGACACTAAAACAGTTGAACGAGATGCAGGGCGATCCATTTTTTGACGAAATTCGTTGTCGTTCCCAGTGGATTGACCTGGCAACCAGGCTGCTTGGCGAACAAGCTGTTGCAAAGCACCCGCAATGGTTCAATAAGCCACCTGGCATTGATCATCCGACGCCACCCCATCAGGACAATTACTACTTTTGCCTCGACCCCGATGCATCGATTACACTGTGGCTGGCGATTGATCCGGTCAATCAGCAGAATGGTTGCCTCAGGTATCTGCCAGGCAGTCATCGTGGCGGATTGCGAGAGCATGATGCCAGTAACGTGTTGGGATTTTCGCAGGGAATTACAGACTACGGTGATGAGCAAAAGGAACGTGAAGAAGAAATTTGCTGTCAACCGGGTGACCTGGTGGTTCATCATGGCGAGATGATTCACCGCGCGGATCCGAACCGGACCGCGGCTCAGCAACGACGCGCTTTTGCGATTGTGTATCAAAGCGAGTCGGCCAAACGAGATGAAACGGCATACCTGAAATATCAAGAGAGACTCAGCCAGCAGCACCAGCAAATGGGGCTCAAGAAAGTAGACTCATGAACCGTCGATGGCTCACCGCCGGTATCTTTTTCGTGGCTGTCTTTGGACTGGCCAGTTTGCTGCTGGCGGCAGCAGAACCGGTCGCTGCGAAAAAAACGCCAGGTCTGCACTGGCTCGATTGGTTGATGATTGTTTTGTATGCGATTGGCACAATTTACCTGGGTATCTATTTCGGCCGTAAACAGCGATCTTCCGAGGAATACTTTACCGGTGGAGGGAACATGAACGCGCTGCTGATCGGCGTGTCCCTGTTTGCTACGCTCCTCAGTACGATCTCCTACCTCGGTATGCCGGGTGAGTCGGCAGGCAAGGGGCCTGTTTATTTCGTAGGAATGCTGGCCCATCCGATTACGTTCCTGATCGTTGGCTTCCTGATGTTGCCACAGTACATGAAATACCGGGTCACCAGCGCTTACGAGTTATTGGAACTGCGACTGGGGTACCAGTTCCGTATCCTGGGCGCCTGTCTGTTCCTGACCCTGCGGCTTATTTGGATGTCGGTGCTACTTAAGTTTGCCGGTGATGCCATGGTCACGATGCTGCAGGTCGATCCCTCCTGGAGCTTTTTAATCGTTTCCGTCATTGGACTGGTGGCCATTATTTACACGTCGTTGGGTGGGTTGCAGGCAGTCGTGATTACTGACCTGATCCAGACTATTCTGCTTTACGCGGGAGCGCTGGCGATTCTTGCTATCGTGACCTGGAATTTTGGCGGGTTTTCCTGGATACCGTCGGAGTGGCCGGCGGAGTGGAAGTCGCAACCGGTCTTGCCCGAGTCACCGGCGACGCGAGTCACCTGGGTGGGATCCATCATCATGGGATTGGTCTGGTATGTAGCGACACTTGGTGGCGATCAAACCACGGTGCAACGGTTCATGGCAACCAAGGATGCCAAGAGCGCACGGACAGCACTACTGACGCAACTGATTGTTGGCACGATCGTGGGAATGACACTTTGCCTGGTCGGGATTGCCTTGATGGCACATTTTAACGAAGAACGAGATGCTCGACCGCAGCAGCAGAAAGATGAAATCGTCGCCTACGAGACATTTAACGACTCGTTCCAACAACAACATAAACGCTACCCAAGTGACGACGAACTAAGATCAGGACTCCAATGGAAAGAAACTACGCTCCAGCAGACGCGCGAGAACCTGATCGGTGCTGACCAGTGGTTTCCTCGTTTTATCTCTCATCACCTGCCGATCGGACTTGCCGGACTGGTCATCGCGGCCATGTTTGCTGCCGCCATGTCGAGCCTTGATTCCGGCGTGAATTCCATCACTGCCGTGGTGATGTCCGACTTTGTGCAGCGCAGCCGTAAAACCAAGTTGGGCGAACGTCAGCATCTGGTCCTGGCCCGCCTGCTGGCTGTGACCACGGGTGTGATTGTCATCTTTGGCAGTATTCTTACCGACTTCGTCGAAGGGAATATCATGGAGGTTACTCAGAAATCGGTAAACCTGTTGACGACACCGATCTTCGGCCTCTTCTTCTATGCGATCTTCGCGAAACGGGTGCATTTTGTGGGAGTCTGGGTAGGTACCATTGTCGGAACCATTACTGCCATTGTGATCGCCTTTGGAGGACAAATATGCCATTACCTCTACCTGAACTACGCTTTTGATCCGACCGTGGTCGGCTCCGTCATCGAACAACGGATGGAGGATTTGACAGGAATCCCTTACGAAGCCTGTACCGATCCAGTGAGCTTCCAGTGGATTGGCCCGCTGGCCCTGCTGGCTAACCTGGCGGTCGGGATGACTATCAACTACCTGCTGGCCAGTCCCAGAGAAGCCAGTGCGGTGGTACTGGACCAGCCTGAGAGGGAAGAGACCAGTGATGCCTGAACAACGGATGCTGCTACCCTGCGAGCGTTCCTTGGGCATCCTGGCATTCGTGCTTGCTTGTTTATTTGGTTACCCACACGAACTGACTCAGGCGGCTGACTGGCCCCAGTGGCGAGGGCCTCAACGCAACGCCATTTCCACTGAAAAGGGCCTGCTCCAGCAGTGGCCTTCCCAGGGACCGGCAAAACTCTGGGAGTCCAAGGAGGTTGGTGGCGGCTATGCCAGCCTGGTCGTGAGCGAAGGCCTGCTATTTACCATTGGGCAGGAAGGTAAAGAAGTACTGGCAGTGGCCCTGGATGCCGCCACCGGAAAACTGCGCTGGAAGCAAACGATTGGCAACACGTCACGAACTCCCTGTTCTACACCGACGGTTGATGGAAATCGCCTCTATGCGTTGGATCCCGATGGAAACCTGGTTTGCCTGCAGACTGATTCGGGAAAGATTCTCTGGAAACGAACTTTCTTGGGGGATTTCCAGGGACGCATGATGTCGGGCAGAGGCTACGGGGAGTCACCGTTGATCGATGGCGACACGCTGATCTGCACACCGGGTGGAGCAGAGACCATGATGGTGGCTCTCAATAAGCAGACGGGCGAGATGGTCTGGAAATCCAAGATTCCCGATTTGGGAACGGCCGGTCGAGATGGTGCCGGTTTTTCTTCGGCGCTGGTTACGACGGCAGCTGGTATTCGGCAATACGTGCAACTGGTGGGCCGCGGACTCATCGGTGTGGCGGCAGAGGATGGTCGCTTTCTCTGGGGCTACAACGATATCTCCAACGGCACCGCGAATATCCCCACACCGGTCGTGCGGGGGGACCTGGTTTTTTCCGCCAACCGCTACAACAGTGGCAGTGTGCTGTTGAAGTTGCATCCCGATGGCAAGGGAGGGATTCGGGCCGAAGAAGTCTACCGCTTAAATGGCAGCCGTTTCCAGAATCATCACGGTGGGTACCTGCTACTGGGAGATTCTATTT
>JAYGDG010000468.1:0-12528 GCA_046583015.1 Pirellulaceae bacterium
GGTAACCGACGGCCACCTGGTGCCGGGGATTGGACTCATCCAGTTCATCACCCGCTATTTGTTCGATAACGAACTGATCAAAAGGCTTATCCTCGTTGAATGCACGAATCACGTAGTCACGATACCTCCAGGCGGTGGGCCGCGGATCATCGCGAGAAAAGCCGCTGGTGTCGCCATAGCGTGTGATATCCAGCCAGTGCTGTGCCCACTTCTCCCCGTAACGGGGACTGCTGAGCAGCTTTTCGACCAGTAACTCAACCGCCTGCGGACGATCATCCGCCATGAACTGATCTGCCTGTTCTACTGTCGGAGGAAGGCCGGTCAGATCAAAGTAGATGCGACGCAGCAGGGTTGCTCGACTGACAGGCGGCGCTGTAACCAGTCCCTTTTCCTTGAGCCTGGCCTCTACAAAACTGTCAATCGGATGCATTCCCGCTTTTGGTAACTTCGGTTCGACGATCGGGCGATAGGCCCACAGGTCGGAGGCAGTATACCGTCGACTGGTCCAGGTGCTGTCCAGGCCACCGCTCGTCTTGACGGTAATACCATCGGCTTGAGACTTAGCCCACTCGTTCTGGTAACGGGCAATCGTCTCCACCTTGGGCCAGACTGCTCCCGTCAGAATCCACTTTTCGATGTAATTGATCTGGGTTGTTGTGAGACGATCATTTTCCTTGGGGGGCATCTCCAGGTCATTCCATTTAATCGCCTCTATCAAGGGACTTTGGCTCGGCTTGCCAACGACAACCGCCGGTTCCCCCGATTCACCACCCTTAATTAGTTGCTGACGATCGGTAAGGACGTACTTTCCCTTGATATCATCCGGATCGCCACCATGGCAGGCAAAGCACTTGGTCTTGAGCAGAGGCAAGACATGAACGGCAAAGTATTTTTCCGCTTCATCGGCGCGCGCCGATTCCGTCAACAGAATGCCGATCAGGATTGTTAAGAGAATCTTGTTCATGGTCCAGGAGCGGATATCATAGTGCATTGTCCGGCTATTTACGCGGTCTCACGTGCAAAATCACGGGAACCGACGTTTGGTTACCGTCGACGGTCGCTCTTAAGTGAAAAGTTCGGGTCATTTCTGGGACCCATTTGGCCGCAGTAATAAAGAAGTTTCTTTCGCTCTTCCCTTCCACGATCAGCAAACCATTGAGCCCGATGTTATCGACGTAAACGCCATGGGGCATATTTCGCCCGGAATCTTCATTACCAAAACTGATACGGCCTTTAAAGTCATTTCGATCAACGCGAACCTTGGCCATGATCGTCTGGCCCGGCTGAATTTCCAGTTCCAGTGGTTTTTCGACCGACCAGTCCTGGGGAGCATCACCTGTCGCCTGTTCCACGTGAACCACGACCTTCGGCTTAGCCGCCAGTTCGATTTTCCCCAGGTTGCCAACTTCCTTGGTGACCGTCTGTCCACCAATCTCCGCGCTGGCGGTAATCGCAGGAGGCTTCGCATCAGCGGCAGGCTTGGGGGCAGCGTCCGTTGCCGTGATCGTTCCGAAGGCAGTATTTTGTTCCGCTTCAATCACCAGCGGCGTGGAGACGTGAAATCCCTTGGGCAAGTCTTTGACGTGAACGTGAATCGGTCCCTGAAAACCGTCTCTCCGTTTTGCCGTCACGGAAAACTCGCGGCCGCTCCCGGGGCTCACCTTGGGGTTCATGCCACCCACGGAAACCGTGAAATCCGGACGTCGGGGGCGGACCGTCAGCGTGTAGGAGAATTTCTGGCCCTGGAAACCTCGCGTGTCGACAACGCGAACCAGGTACTGGCCGTCCGCCGGGGCGGTAAAGGTCAGGCGTGAATCGGTCCCCAGTTCACGGCGGCTTTCGTCGTCATTCTCATAATAAACTGGAAAAACTGGCAAACCGCTGGGAATCAGCTTAGCTCCCGGTGGATGGGGACGGACGATGTAGCAGGGAGAATTGAGCGCATGGGTGGTGGGAGTCGTATCAAAATAGGCATAGCGGCTACCAGTGCCAGGGTAGACCTTAAATCCAGAATCCGGACCACGAGGATAAAGCCAAAGTTTCACGACCTCGCCATCGGCGTAGAGATATTCATTGAGTTCCATCTCGCGCCAATTGTGCACGCGGTAATCATTGCTGGTCGAAGAATCCTTGCCACGAAACGTAAAGTACGAATCACGAACCGCTTCCAGGATTACCCGCTCAATTCGATGACCCTCTATGCTTAACACTTCAATACGCGAATCAAGTGGCGACTTGGACCGCGCCGCATTCACTTCAATGATCCATTGCTCTCCGGCCTTGGAAGCAAAACGGTACAGGTCCTGGTCCTCGAGACGATCGTCACCAGCCACGTGAATCGTTCCCTTGACATTCGCTGGCACGGTAATCTCAAGAGCCTGGGACGGCGTATCGTTTGGCTCCTTCTCCTCGAACTCTTGCCTGGGAGTATCAGCGGTGGCCGTGGTGATCACTACGGTTTTGGGAGTTATTGGCGTCCTACTCTCGGCAGGCTTTAATGGATAAGTTTTCAGAGACCCATCCATGCGAGCCACCACGAATGACTTGCTGTCAGGCGCCACGGCCAGGGCTGGAACCACATCCGACTGTCGCTCGTAAGCGAATACCTGGGTAAAGCTATCTGTCTCCCATAGTTTTAGCGTGCGATCCTCGGCCGCTGAGAGGAGGGCCCGACCACTGGGCGAAAAAGCAAGCTGCACGATGGGGCCTTCGTGGGCATAACGCGAATAGACAAGTGGATTGATTTGCGGCTTGGTCTCTGAAACAAATTGCCAGACCCGAATACGGTTGTCAGCACCTCCGGCGACCAGGTGCTGGCCGTCGGGGCTAAACGTCACTACATATTGTTGGTCGAGGGGTTGGCTACGTGTATCGAGGCGTAATCCCGTATCGACACGCCACAGCTTGACGGTTTCATCACCACTAGCTGATGCCAAGACCTTGCCACCAGGGTGAAAAGCAACATCATAGACCGCTCCGTTGTGCCCCGTTAGTTTGCGCAGTTGCTGTCCGGTCTCTATATTCCAGAGAATGATCTGGTGGTCGTAGCTGGCGGTCGCCAGGATCTTGCCATCCGGGCTAACTGTCGCCGCATACATCGTGTCCCGGTGACCTTTGAATTGCCGAACCGGCTTGCCACTCTGCACGTTCCAGAGCGTTGCCACTCCGTAGAGCCCGGCAATTCCGGATGCGGACAGCAGCTGTTTGCCATCAGCTGAGAATTCAATTGCGTTAATCTTGCCGGGCAAACCGCTCCATCGTCGGATCACTTTTTGCGTCTCCGCATTGCGCAATTCAATTTTCCCATAACGGGCCACCGCCATCAGTTTCCCGGCGGGTGCCCAGGCAACGGCGGTAATGGGTTTTTTAGAAGCGGCCGGCTTCAAATGGGGGACCAGCAAGCGGGTGAGATCGGGTTCGGCGCCAGCAGGTCCTTTCGCTCCACCGTCGATCCAGGCCTTCAGCAGGGCAATTTCGGCTGCCGTCGGCCGCTTGTTATCTTCCGGAGGCATGAGTGGTTTGGCCTGGCCGCTGACCAGGCGAATCAATCGACTCGACTTGCCATCACCGGGCAACAGTGCCGCACCACTTTCACCACCACGCTGCAGGGCGGCAAATGATTCCAGCGACAGCTTGCCTTCATGGTCCTGCTCATTGTGACAGCCAGCACAGTATTTCTTGAGGATGGGAGCAACCTGTTTACTGTAGTCAGGTATATCGTCCGCAGCACTAACCCCTGGTACCAGGAGCAGGTAAAACGCCAGGGCGATTAACTGGTTCCGAATCAAACGCATGTCCAGTTCTCCTGAATCGTCAAGCGCGTGACACACCCGACCACTCTTCTTAGCCTTGCTGAAATGATCTAGTGGTTAAATAGAAACTCACGGCTACTGAGGATGGCCCAGTACAAATCTTCGATGGCCAGTCGGCGATCATCCTTGGTTTCCTGCATTATTGCTAACAGTTCCTTGGCTTCCTTTTCAGTGGGATGCCGTGCCAGGCAGCGCAAGTAGGCACCTTCAATTATTTTTTCGAACGGCATCTCCGATGAAGCCAGTTGATCAATATGTCCATCCTTCATTTTCATCTTGTTGTTGATTGTCGATCCGTTGGAAATGTGCAGCACCTGCACCATCGAAGGTTCGTCCGATCGTTCGCATTCACAAGTAATCTCTCTGTCATTGCGGCCGAACGTCTTGAGAAAATTCGAAGCCACGGCCGAATCGTAAAGTTGAATGGCTCGCGTCCCCTGCGGATAAAAATCGGTCTTTTGTTTCGAGGAATCGTTGAAGATGATTTCATTAAAGACACTTGGTACGTCGGTAACCTGCGAGAGGGCATCGAGCAAAACCTCGGCCATCATGCGGCGCGGATAGTAGCGTGCGTAGAAACGCTTCTCGGCCCGGTTCTCAGCCAGCGGCTGACTGCTCCGCTGGTAGGTAGCCGACTGCATGATCAGGCGCATGAGTGATTTCAAATCGAAGCCACTTTTGACCAGATGCTCAGAACAAGCGGCCAGCAGTTCTTCGTTGCTCGCCGGATTTGAAGCCCGCATGTCATCAACCGTCTCGACCAGCCCCACACCCATGTAATTTGCCCAGACGCGGTTCGTGATCGAACGGGCGAAGTAGGGATTGTCAGCCGCAGTCAGCCACTTGGCCAGTGCGATTCGTCGATCCGTCGTATCCTCAAACGCTAACGGTTGACCATCCAAGGGCGTTGGTAGTTGGGGCCTGCCCGTCAGTGGTTGCATCAACTCACCGGCCGGCACCACGAAGAGGGTTCTGAGTCCATTACCGTTGCGGCCATCTCCACCCCAACCCTTGGCTCGCACGCGAGAAAACATGTTGGCCATGGCGTAGTACTGGTTGTTGGTCCATTTCTCCAGGGGATGGTTGTGGCACTTCGCACAACCGATCGAAAGCCCCAGGAAGGCCTGCGCGACATTCTCGCTCATCCCCTCGGGATCCTGGTGCAAGGCAAAAAAGTTAGTCGCCCCGTTCTTGTGACTGCTGCCGGTCGAGGTGACCACTTCCCGAACCAGCTGGTCCCAGGGCGTGTTCTCCTTCACTTTCCCGCGCAACCAGGTGTAATACGCTTTCACCGCTGCCGGACGCAGTCGCTGGCCGTTAATCAGCAGCACATCGGACCATTTGTAGGTCCAGTAATCGACAAATTCCGGCCGGCTCAACAGGTCGTCAATCAGCTTGTTGCGCTTACTCACATCCTGGTCGTTGAGAAAACTGGTCACTTCTTCCGCGGTGGGCAACGTACCAATGGTGTCAACAAACACGCGCCGCAAGAACTCCGCATCACTGGCAGGTGGCGAAGGTCGCAGATTAAGTCGCTGCAACTGTTTTAAGACCAGCTGATCGATGAAACTACGTTGCGGTGCCTCGGCAAATACCTCGGCGGGTATCTTGTACTCGTGTGGCGACGAGAAGCGGGCAATGACAATCTTCTGCGAAAACCAGGCAGTCACCGCTCCTTCCCCGTGTCCCGTGATCGAAACACGTCCCTGATCGTCGATCCTGGCAACGCTCTCGTTCGTCGAAGCATATTTTGCCCAGTGGGTGACATCCTCCACACGTCCATCGGAGTAGTGAGCCCTGACCAGCATCTGCTGCGCCTGACCAGGACGAAGCAAACTGACTGGCGGCAACACTTCCAGCCTGGTCAGCCGCGTATCGTTTTCGCCTGGTGCCGGGGCACCAGCAGAAATCCAGTTAGCCAAGGTCCGGTAATTCGTCGAATCAACCTCAAACCGCAAACCACCCTTGTGACGAATGGCACCGGAAGGCTTGGCCAAAATCAAACTGCGACCTGGATCCGATAATTCGATGCGCCGTCCGCGGGCTTGCCGGGTAATGGCTCGATGATCACTTTCAGGGTCGTAACCTCGCAGCGAGAGCTTGAAACCACCTTTCCCTGCCAGCGCCCCGTGACAGGAACCCGAATTACAACCCGACTTGGCAATCACTGCCAAAACATGATTGCGAAAACTCGGTACGGTTGACTTTTCCGCATTAAGCACGCGAACCTTCGTGACCGCTGAGAGGTCACCGCTGGTGGCAGTCAGCGTGACCACCCCATCCGCTACGGCAACTGCGAACCCGTTTCGAATCTCAACCACTTGCGGATTGTCTGAAACGATGGTTACGTTCTTGGCTTCACCCGTGAACTCCCCGTCCACCACCTGCTGCACCAGCAAGCGGTGTTGGGCCTGGGCCCCGGTCAGCGTGAAGTCTGCCGGTAAAATTGCCAGCGACCGCTCAGCAGCCAAGCCGGCCGTCACACCAATGATTAAAACGATCGAGCAAATTGCCACTGGGAACAAAGGCTGTTTATCTTTTTGAAATCGCATCGGACCTTCTTATTGTGCCTGTTAATCTGAAACCCGGGGTTTGCTGCGGTCTTTGCAATACTATCCCGCTTGCTCAAAACAATTCCGAAATCTCGTGATGGCCAAAGTCGACCAGTGGAAATGGACGCCCAGCAGGACCCGGTAAGGTTGCTTCCAAGTTAAATCCCAGGCTGTGGAAAATAGTCGCTACTACCTCGCCCGGATCGGCCGGGCGATCGACTGGAACACCACCGATCGGATCGCTGGCACCAACAACACGTCCTCCCTGCACGCCACCGCCGGCAAAGCCACAGGTGAAACACTGCGGCCAATGGTCACGACCACCGGCTGGATTCACCCTCGGCGTACGACCAAACTCGGCCAGGTTACAGACCATTGTCGAATCAAGCAGGCCCCGCTGATCAAGATCTTCGATCAGTGCGCTGTAGCCCCGATCGTACAAGGGAGCAACAATATTCTTCATCCCTTCGATCGATGTAAAGGGTTTCGAACCGTGAATATCCCAAGTGATCTCATCGAAAACGGTCAGAAACGTATTGATTGTCACGAATCGCACGCCTGCTTCGATCAAGCGACGGGCCAGCAGGCAACACTGTCCAAAACGTGTCATCCCGTACCGTTCGCGTACTTTTTTTGGTTCCTTGGACAGATCAAAGGCGTCCCGCGCCTGGGTACTGGTCATCAAGCGAAAGGCCGCCTGGAAATTCTGGTCCAGTAATTGGGCATTTTCGGTCGCTTCGAAATTCTTCACCGTCTGATCAACCACGTCACGCATCCGCCGCCGACGGTTGAGTCGAGCGGTTCCAATATCGTCCGGTGGCAGCAAATCCGGAACCTGGAATTCTGGCTTGGACGGATCGGCCATCAAGGCAAAGGGATCGTGCGCCTTACCGAGAAAACCGCCGGCCTGTCCGTTGGGCAAGTTGCCCCCACCGCGGCCCATCGTTTCCGGTAAAACCACGAAAGGCGGCAAGTCAGTCTTGCGACCGCGCAGGTAACTCATCACGGCACCGGCGTGCGGTGAATTGACACCGCCCGCAAACTGGCGACCTGTTTGCATCATCTGCCAGCCCGCATCATGGACAGCCGCGCTGGTGTGATAACAGGATCGAACCAGTGAAAACTTATCAGCAACCTTGGCGTGCCCTGGCAAGATCTCGGAAATCTGGATCTCCGGCGAAGCCGTCTTAATCGGCTTGAATGGTCCACGGACTTCCGCCGGTGCATCCGGCTTCATATCAAACGTATCCAACTGGCTGGGAGCACCCAGGTTGAAAATCATGATACAGGCCCGGTCGTCATTCTTGTCCTTGACAGCACCATTAGCCTGAGCCGCCATGTATTGTGGCAACGTCAGTCCGACCGCTCCCAGCGCTCCCACCTGCAGGACGTCACGCCGAGTCATTCCATCACATGTATGGGCTTTCCCTTGACCGCTTAGTTTGAGCATTTGGACAACTCCGCAAACATGATTTGGTGAACACCTCGGGTCTCACACCATGGCTTCTATACGGTATTAATATATCCCGACTGTCACTGCACTGGCTAGGATATATCCCAAGAAACTAAGCGGGACTCTGGCAGACAAAAGCCTTAAAACTGAACTCGCCGCCAACCTGCTGCTATAATACGGGTATGCAAAATCCAGTCAGCCGGCCTTCAATTTTCTGGAGCCCCGCGATGTCCCACCAACGATTCCCAGTCGCTGCAGCTTGCCTCGTGATGGTCCTGGTCACGCAATCGTTTTTGCTGGCCGATGAGAAGCCGAAGTCCGACGTGCCAGAAAAAGGAACCGATCTCGGCAATTATGTTCCCACCACGACGACGTGGGTTGTCCTGTCACCAACACTTCCCAAGTACAACGGGAAAAACACGTGCTTAGCAGGTGTCTACAGAAAAGAAAAAACGATCAGTATTTACGCCCAGACTGAAGACAAACACGTCTGGGACTTATTGCACGCCATTGATCGTACCCTGAAAGACCATCCGGAAATCAAGGCCTATATCGTGATCAACAAATCGCCGCGAGATAATCGAGGGACCAACGTGAGTGGCCAGCGATTTAGAGAAACGCAAGAACTGGCCAAGACCCATGACTTTAAACACCTCGATGTTTCCCTTTGCCGCAGTCCGAGCAAGTACTTGTTCGACCAGCAAACGCCAGTGAAGTTCGTCTACAGTGAACAACGAATCGTCAAGCTGTCGAAAAAATTCCCTAAAACCGACCAGGCCCTCAAGGAGCTGCCGGCATTGATTGCAGAGGTCGTCAAGCTCGCTGCTGCCAAGTAGGGCAGTCCGAGACCCGGCCCGTGGCCTTCCCGCGAGTCTTTCCGGCCAAATCTCCGTTCTGCGAGTCCTGGCCGTCTGTTCCAGAAACAGAAAAACTCCTCGGCTTCGTCCCTTCACCGCTTGGATTCTCGGGCATCAATTGTTACTGTTTCTAGGAAGAAGATTGCCGCAATTGCAATTCCGCAGGAAGCGAACAGTGCGATGAACCAATCACTCTCCAAACCAACGCGCTGGCTCGTGGCCTCCGGACTGGCACTGGCAGCTGTCATCACCATCTGGTTACTCTTTTTCCGCGACGCTGAACCGGAACCAAGAATTGACCCCGACCAGGCCTCAAACCTGGTACAGTTGAAGAACAAGGCCATCGGCCAGCTGGAAAACATCCCCAACCAGGACAGGAACGACGGATCGGAAAGCATCATAGCCTTTGCCGAACTGTCGCGCCGGTTGCCCACCGAGTTGATTGGCCCACGCAACCTGGTCGTCGCCAGGCTGCTGGCGCTGGAAAAAATCGACAAGAACAGCGAGCGGGCGAAGTTCGATCAGCTTAAACAAGAGTGCCAGTCTGCCGTTGATGAATTACAGGGGTTCGATCCGACCAGTGGCATTGCTGACCTGCTGGCAGCGAAGCTGGCAATTGCCAGTGGTGATGACCAGACCGCCATCACGCATTACGAGGCGGCCTGCAAGAAGATGCCCAATGACTTCGTGCCCTGGGCCGAGTTATTCATGCTGGTCCGTGATGGCAAGGATATCGAGCTGCGCAAGCGGGCCCTGCAACAGGCTTACGCGGCCAACAGCGATAACCTGGTACTACTGGAACACCTCGTCAGTTTGCAGGCCCAGTCCCGAGACTCGGCCATCCTGGAAACCCTGGAAACTGCCGAGCGACTTTTACGTCCGCTGGCCAGCGTGATCGAACGACAGCAAATCCAGCTAGATACCGAACTAAGCTCCCTTGCCAAACGCATCGAAGCTGGCGACGAACAGGCCTGGAGCGACGTGCGCATCCGCATGATCCAGGTCTTTAATGTCGTGCGACCGGAACTTATTTACCAGTCCGATCTCAACCAACTTGGTCGTCATGTGCTGGAATACGTGATCCATGATTTTTCAGAGAAGTTCTACAAGCAGTTTCCTCCAGTCCAGACGGCCGACGCCGATAAGAACCCAGTCACTCTCTCTGCCGTGGACGATCAGCAGCTTTCTGACATTACAGACGCTCTGGACATTGCCCTCTTCGATTTTGACCTGGACGAAAAACTCGATGTGGCTGTGCTGCGAAAAACAGCAGTCGAGGTTTACCGCAACCGCGGACCGGACGGCTGGCAACTGATCGGTCAATGCCCTGTACCCGCTGGCATGAAACGCCTGCTGGTCGCTGATCTCGACCGGGATGTACAGAAAAAAAACACAGCCGGGTTTGAAATCTCGGATGAGGACCTGATCGTTTATGGAGAAGGCGGTTATCGTTTCCTGGAGAACAGCCAGGCCGCTGCCCCGCAGCAGCGGCAGTTAATAGAACGTAAATCCCCCCTCACACTTGATCCGGGCGCAGCAATCCAGCAGCCGCTGGCTACCGACTTTGACCATGACGGTGACCTGGACCTGGTCATGGCCAGCAGTACAGGCATCTCCCTCTGGATTAACCAGGAGAAGTGGACGTTTACCGAGAGAACGAGTGGATCCCTGTTGAAGGGAAGTGAGACTGTAAAACCGGTCAGCCTGGCAGCCGTCGATTGGGACCGTAACGTCCTGGTAGATATCCTGGTGGGTCATGACCAGGCACCCTTGGCCCGCCTGGAGAATATTCGTCACGGACGATTCCGCTGGCAAGCACTTAAAAAAGACCTGGGACCACCGGCCGGGCTGAACCAGCTGGTCCCCTGCGAAATGGATGGCAACGGCTCATGGGACCTGCTGGCAGCTCACGACCAGGGCATCTCGCTCACGCTCACTTCCACACGACCCGGCGAATCGGTCTGGGCAACCCGCACGGTGAAACTTTCCGACACGGCAACCAGCGGAGTTAACAGCTGGGATCATAACAATGATGGCATACCGGACGTTGTCTCCTGGGGTAAGGAGGGAGTTCAGATCTTCCCGGGGAGTGGCAATGGTCAATTCTCGAAGGCCTTTTCTCCGAGCGGGGTTCCGGTCGGGAATGTTAGTGCCTGTGCCGTGGGAGACCTGGACCAGGATGGAGACCAGGACCTGGCACTGGTGGTCGGCAACTCAGTCCATTGGTACAACAACAACGGGGGCAACAGGAACAACTGGATCGACGTGCGGCTTTGTGCCGAGGCAGACCCCAAGCTCCAGGCCCAGCGAACCAACCTGTTTGGTATCGGCAGCCTCGTCGAAGTAAGGGTTGGCCAGCAGTACCAGGCCCAACTGGTGAGTGGCCAGGTAACTCATTTCGGAATCGGCAAACAGCAGCAAGCGGACGTGCTGCGGATCTTGTGGACCAACGGGATTCCCCAGAACGTAATCTCACCCAAGAGCAACCTGGCCGTAACCGAGAAACAACGGTTACTCAAGGGATCCTGTCCTTACCTCTATACCTGGACGGGTGAAAAATACGAGTTCTTCACCGACTTGTTGTGGGCGGCTCCGATTGGACTGCAATTGGCCGAAGGGGTCGTCGCTCCCACGCGTGACTGGGAATACCTGCTGATTCCCGGTGAAAAACTACAGGGGGTCCAGGGAGAGTACCGCATGCAAGTAACCGAGGAACTCTGGGAAGCCGCCTACTTCGACCAGGTCGCCTTAATCGCCATCGATCATCCCGCAGACATTTCCATCTTCTCCAACGAAAAAGTCGGCCCGCCCAGTGTTTCCCAGTTCCAGGTCCATGCCATTCCCAACAGCCAGCTGGCAGCTCCCGTGGCGGCCCGCGATGACCGAGGCCAGGACGTGCTCTCAGTCATCAATCGCCGTGATGGACGTTACCTGAAACTGTTCGATCATCGTCTCAAGCAGGGTTTGACCAACAAATACTTCCTCGAACTGGACCTGGGAGTACTGAGCAATCCCCAGCAGATCAAGCTGGTCATGACCGGCTGGGTTTTCCCAACCGACACCTCGGTCAACGTGGCCATCTCTCAAAACCCGGCCCTGGCCCCGCCGCAACCTCCGTCGCTCTGGGTCCCAGATCCCGCCCAGGCAACTGGTTGGAAACAAGTCGTCCCCCACATGGGATTTCCCGGCGGCAAAACCAAGACGATCGTGGTAGACGTGCCCACCGACCAGTTCGTCGGAGGAGATTACCGGGTACGGATGCAGAGCAGCATGGAGCTCTACTGGGACTCGATCCTGGTGGCCGTCGATGCAAAGCCGGGCAAGTTCCAGCAAACGCCAGTCCCGCTGATCGCTGCCGAACTGCACGGACGTGGTTTTTCAGCCCGGCATTCGGGACGCCAGCACGGGCCGGAACAGTATGATTACGAGCAGGTTAGCCGTCAGCCAGCCTGGCCACCAATGGCTGGTAACTTCACACGTTTTGGAGACGTAACCGAGTTACTGGTAGCAGCCGACAGCCGCCTGGTCGTGCTCGGCGCAGGGGACGAGATGACGCTACGGTTTGCGCAATTGCCACCACCACCGACAGGCTGGAAACGAGACTTTCTGTTACACAATGTCGGCTGGGACAAGGACGCTGATTTGAATACCGTCCTTGGTCACCATGTCGATCCACTCCCCTACCCGGGCATGTC
Source organism: Pirellulaceae bacterium (assembly GCA_046583015.1). GTDB lineage: Bacteria > Planctomycetota > Planctomycetia > Pirellulales > Pirellulaceae > JAZADA01. Next base: position 12,370 of record JAYGDG010000468.1, read on the forward strand.
CAGCTACCCGCCCGGACTCAATGACGCGGTACCGGACTCTGCTCGTTACCGGGACTACCTGCGCACCTACCAGACGCGCAGCTACAACCAGCAGCAGTTCTGGAACCAATTGCAGCAGTCAAACCCGCGGTAATTGGCCAGCCCAAAGCGGGGCAATTC
>JAYGDG010000596.1:0-2769 GCA_046583015.1 Pirellulaceae bacterium
GGGGGCCGTGACCTAGCCCCAAGTCTTGTACGACTCCTATCATGAGAGAGTGGAGATTTGTGTCCGTACCGGCCAGCTCGCGCTCTGGTCGTTGTCATCGCACCACACAGAAAACGTTACTTCAAAACTCATATCGTCCTCCTAATATGATACTTCTGTCCAGTTTGATTCATAAAGGTATGTTTCGCCCTTCATCTTTTCCAGCTTCTTTCCAGACTGCGATAGAGTCTTTTCCCAGACACTATCAGATGAGTAAATGATAACTGGTTCCCCAACTGTCATTTCGGCGTGTTGGCGGTATGAATCAAAAATTCGGACGGAATCAGGATACATGAAGCCTTCTGCCTCTGCGATTGCTCCGACCAGTTCGCTCAGACCGTAAGGTTCGTTATCTCCCCAGAAGGTGAATCGCATATCGCCTTCGTATTTGCCTGCCTCGCCTTCGTATTCAGTGACAATCTTCCAAAACTTCTGAACGTCTTCAAACGTCTTGATCTCCATGCCTGGATGCTCTTCGTTCAGGGAAGTTTGCAGATCGTCCGACTCGCTAATGCAATCGTTGATTGCCTTGATAAGTCGCTTTGTTTGAGCAGCAGTTTTGCTCACAATGAAATGCTTCTCAAAATCTGAGACAGTAAATTCGACTCCACCGTAATTGGAATAATCGGTTCCCATATCAAAACCTCTTTAAAACAGAAAGACGCCGACATTCAGACGCACGTTGCCTCTGACAAAAACAATCGGCGTTATTGCCGTCAAATACTCTGCTTCATCACCACTCGCATCCCACCGTTTTGTTGCAAATGAAATCCAGTAGTGCGGACGATAAATAAATCTCTCTGGATTGGAGGCCACTTGTCAAGGGATTCGTGGGACGACGATCTCAGTTCACCGGCTTGACGGCGAACCAGGTCGCCTACTTCTGTTGGTAGACGCGCACCCAGTCAACCTGCATGAACTGTGCGAAGAGTGACAGGTCGTAGAGTTCGTTTTTCCCTTTTTTATCCGGGCCGGGGGCGGTTGGTCCCCAGACACCAAAATAGTTGCCACCGATCGCCTGGTTCAGGATCAGGTAGAAGGGATAGTCCCGGTACATCCTCTTCCCCCCGAACCTGGCGGGATCGGTCAGCTCGAGTCCGGGTCCCCAGGGTTTTCCGTCGAAGGTGAAGATGATTCGGTTCCTGGTCCACTTGCAACCATACACGTGGTACGCGGATGTATAGGATTTCTGACCCGGGACAGCCTTGAGCGATCCATCCAGCTTTTGGTCGGCGATCCACTGCCTGGGATCGATCACGCCGTCATAGCGCCGGTAATGGGAATACCAGCCGATGTGGCCAACCGTCCAGTTGCGTGGACTGGTGTGAAAGACGGCCCCAGCGTGGTAGAGGCGGGTAGCGCGACCGGACATTTCCATGATGTCGATCTCGCCGCTGTAGGGCCAGGAGCTACGGGCCGCTTCGCGCCTGGCATCAGCTGCAGCCTTGTCCCAGTAGCCAGAAAATGGGGCCGTCTTTGCTACGGGCAACAGCCAGAATGCCGGCCAACTGGGAATGGCTGTCTGCTGGCCACTGGCATCCGTCGGGTTCTTGATACGTGCTTCAAAGATGCCGTAGGTAAACGAGGCCAGTTTTTCCGTGGTCAATTTCGCTGATTTGAAATCCAACTGGTCAATCGTCTTCTTGATCTTGCCGAGAGGTTTGTCACGCAAGGGGTAGGTGGCCTCGGGGGCATGCCGGGCAACGATCGTCAGGAGTCCATCCTTGACAAGAAAAGTGTCTCCCTCGGCATCAAGGTAAGCCTGGGATTCCCCGTTGCCATGGCCGTATTGACCAATTCGACTGTCATCGACAGCGTTCCACTTTTTCCGATCGAGCCTCGTGCCCGTGAATTCATCCTGCCATACCAACCGATAGGAACGGTCAAAACTGTGGGCATCCCCGGGGGATGGGGTTTTCTCGTCAGTCTTGCCTGCTCTTCCCTCACCCTTGACCGGGACAGCCGCCAGAAGCAGGACCGCGATGACGGTGGCGATCGTGTTGGTTGTGAACTGCACTCTTCGACCCCCGATCACTTGGTTTTGCTCCTTGAGCCGATGTGACGAAGGAAGTTGATCCGCCCAATCGTCACCCACTCGGCTCAGCATGCCCAAGTCAGAAGCGTTCGGCAAGCAGTCGCTGCAAACACGGGACAAGTCAGGGACTCCCTCCCAAACGGGGCGGGGGCTCGGTTCGGTTCGTGGGCACAACACCCCGCGGGTTGAACGCCGGGGCTGGGGTGGGGAGACTGGGGTCTCTGATTCTTCAGGCGATGGATTGACACAATGAAACGATGGCTCGCGGGTTCGCTGCTGGTGGCCTTGGCTGGAGTGATCTTGGCCGGAGTGTTGTTGGTCATCCTAATCAACAGCAATCGCGATCCGATTGCGGTCCTGGAGGAGTTCGGCGCCAAGCATGAAAAGGAATACGCGGTCAGAACCATCGAACGAAATGAAAAGGGCGAAGTTGTTGAAGTCATCCTCTTCGCTGCCAATATGCCCCGTGAGATAAGCGACGAATTGATGCACGCAATTGGGCTCGGGCCTAGGGTGCGTAGTTTCGGTGACGCGGAAATGGTTCATCTCAAAGGACTGACCGCGCTCCAGACGCTCGAACTTCACTCGCCCCAAGTTACCGATGCTGGTCTGGCGTGCTTGAAGGGGCTGACTGAGTTGCAGACGCTCGACCTCAGTGGCACCAAGATCACTGACGCGGGGCTGGTGCATCTCAA
>JAYGDG010000604.1:0-1975 GCA_046583015.1 Pirellulaceae bacterium
GCTGTGGGACGTTGATCACGATCTCCGGAACGATGCCGCTGGCTGTCGGTTTCACCTTGGCCAGTGTTTCGATGGCGGCGTTGGGCGGGTTGGGATAGAAGTAATCGACCCGGATACCGTTTTGTTGCAAGCTCGATCCACCTGCCTCGGCTTTCATATTGGTCGGTAACTCGAAAATCAAGGGTCGTACTTTCGTGTAGAGTGAGGCGCGCAGTTTGCGATCGCTGATCTGAGGCACTGCGGCCAGGAAATCTCGCAGGTTTGCCTTGCTACTGGTGGCGGCCAGGTAAGCGTCATCTCCGGATCCAGTGGCGGCAATCCAGGCGGCATAACCGATTTGCTTGACTTCGGTCGCCTTGGCCGCGGTGGCCAGGTTTTCAAGCTTGCCCTGGATTCCACGCAGTCGCTCGGCTGGCTGCTGAACAAGTAATCGCGCAAAGCCAGCGAGGTTACCCTGGTCTTTGCTGGCATCTAACTCGGTAATTAAGTCAATCAACATGTTGAGATCATCCGTTTTGGCCATCTTGGCCAGTCCCAGCAGGGCATCCTGAAGTTGCTTAGAGTTGGCTTGTTTGCGACTCAGGATGGCCCGGTAGACGGCCTCGGTCTTGTCCAGCTTGAGCAGGTCAGTAACGCTGGCGTTGCGAAGTACGTAAGTCTGGGCAGCTAGCGACAATTGTGCGCCGGACTTGATGGCGTCCTGGACGACCTGGTCGACGTTAAGCTGGCTGCGAGCGTAATTAAGGACCGTATCGAGTTCTGGATCAGTGGGGCGAGCGGCAACTTCGAAGATCACTTCAGCAGCGGTCAATCCCTTGAAGTAGACAGCTGCCTTGGCTGCTTCGGCTCGTACCAGTGGTTCATCGTCACGGGCAGCTGCTACCAGGGTGGCTTCCCAGTCGGTAACTTTCCCACCCCAGTGTCCGAGGGTCCGAATGGCTGCTGCCCTGATTCGGGGATCGGCCACGTTCTTGTAAATACGATTGAGCAGTTGCATGTTGGGTACGCGATGTTCTTCGAAGACCCACAGGCATTCCAGCAGGGCTTGTGCCTGGGTGGCATCTTGCGGATTCAACTGGCTGGCCCATTGAGCGACTTTTTGTGTTGCTTCCTTCGTGTCGCGGCCACTCAATTCCAGTCGGGCCCGGTAACGGACACCATTGACGTTGATGAGGAAGGCGGGCAGCACGCTTTCGATTGGCTGGCCTTTCATTTTGAAAGGTTTTACCAGGGGTCGGCCTTTGTAGGTGACCCGGTAGATGCGTCCATGGGCGTGGTCACGGTTCGGATCGCGCATGTTGTGTTGCATGTGACCAATCAGTGCGTTGGCCCAGTCGGAAACGTAAATCGCTCCGTCACCGCCTACTTCGATGTCGGTTGGTCGGAAATTCGGGTCGGAGGAGACCAGGATCGGCTCGACTTCTTCTGCCGTGATTTGGGCTCCGTCGTATTTCACTTCGTGTTGCAGCACACCGAGGAATCCGATGCAGTTGCAGATCAGGAAGTTTCCATTGTTTTTCTCGGGGAAGTGGGTGCTAGAAAGGATCCCGGTTGCGGCGACTGGTCGGACCCGCTTCCTGAACCATTGTCGGTTTCCTAAACCCTTGCCGATGTTGACGTAGGACCCGGTGCCACTGGTACCATCGTTGGCAAACTGGTAGCCCCATTGGTCAAAGACATCGCCATGGGGGTTGGGACCAATCGGGAAATGAAAACTCATTTCAAAGGTTCGCGGATCAAAACGGTGGACTCCTGATCGGGTGGAGCGGTAGGTCTTGGTGGGAGTTTCCATGTTGGCGATGTTGAAAATACCACGGGACCAGTAAAGTCCGCCGTCGGGGCCGATCACGAAGGCGTTTGCCGAGTGATGGGTATCGGCACTGGAAAGCCCCTGCAGCATGCGGATTTTTACGTCCGCCTTGTCATCTCCATCGGTCTCTTTGAGGAACCAAATTTCAGGGGGTGCGGCAACTAG
>JAYGDG010000630.1:0-3331 GCA_046583015.1 Pirellulaceae bacterium
ACGTAACGGCGGCCTCTTGTGCGCCAGCTCGAGCGAGTCTTTTCAAAGGTTACTACCCTCACACAACCGGTATTCTCAAGAATGCGGACCGCTGGCGACATAGTTGGATCGAGCTGCTCAACGACTCGGGCTATCATTGCACCAACATCGGAAAGATGCACAGCTGGCCTTTCGAAACACCGCTTGGATTCGACGAACGATACGTCGTGGAAAACAAGGACCGCTATCTCGAGGGGCGCTATTATTTCGACGAGTGGGACAAGGCACTCCGCTTCCGGGGTCTGGTCAAGCAGCAGCGAGAACAATATCGGAAGTTACCCGACTACGCCGACAGGCTGGGAGCTTTTGAATGGACTCTCCCGGAAGACACGCACCCGGATCCGTTTGTCGGGGAGATGGCGACCTGGTGGATCAAATCCCATCCTCAGGCCGAGCCGCTGTTTCTTCAAATTGGCTTTCCTGGTCCCCATCCACCCTACGATCCGGTCCCCCGCTATGCGTCACCCTATCTCGCAAAGCAGCTGCCTCTATTGGATGTCACTGCCGAAGAACTGGCCGATCAACCCCCGCCACTCCAGGCCCTGCGGCAGCACAACAACGAGATAGACCATGACTCGGTTCTCTTGCCGCTGGACCCTACCCCAGAGCAACGGCATCGACAGCGCGCGTACTACTTAGCAAACGTGACCATGATTGACGAGCAAGTGGGCAACATCGTAGAGGCCCTCGAGGAGGCGGGCTACCTTGATAATTCCGTGCTTTTCTTTACTTCCGACCACGGCGACTGTCTTACAGATCACGGCCACAGTCAAAAGTGGACCATGTACGATGCGATCACACGGATACCATTGATCGCCTGGTCGCCCGGGCGCATTCCGGCCGGGCGGGCGGTCGAAGCGCTCTGTCAGCAGATGGACCTGGGGCCTACGATCCTGGAGTTGGCCAACGTCGACGTTCCCCCGACCCTGGAGGCCGTTTCGTTAAGCGCTCCCTTGGCCGGCGAAGAGTGGGCGGGTCGCGACTATGTCTTTGCAGAACAGGCCAGGGACACCATTCTCACAGAGACGGAATTTATGACGATGGTAAGGAGCCAGCAATGGAAGCTCGTCCACTTCCTGGACGAACCCTTCGGGCAACTCTTTAACCTAGAGCAGGACCCTCACGAGGTCCTGAATCTCTGGTCCGATCCTGGCCACCTGGACATTCGGCGTCAGCTGTTGGCCGTCCTGCGAGAGTGGCGCATCCGGAGCCAGTATGAGACGGCGGACTGGTGCCAGCAGTGGCGTTAGCGACGCGGCCTGGCGCGCCCCAACGAACTCCTGGTCAGTATTGAATGAGGCTAAACACTCCGTGCGGAGCCAGTCGCTCTGCCCCACCGAGATAGGTCAGGTAGATCAGGAAAGCGCACTCCACCACGATGCCGCCGCATCCTTCTACCAGCTGACAGCAAGCAGCTACCGTACCGCCGGTGGCCAGGAGGTCGTCGACAATCAACACGCGCTGAGCCGCCTCGATACCATCGACATGCATCTCCAGGGAATCTGTACCATATTCCAGTTCGTATTGAACCGCACGGGTTTGATATGGGAGTTTACCTGGCTTTCGGATAGGGACGAAGGCGACCCCAAGCTCCATCGCCAGTGGGACTCCGAAAAGAAACCCTCTCGCTTCGGCAGCCGCGACAACGTCGATTTCGGAATCGCGATACCGATTGGCGAGTTCTCGAATGGCCGCCGTAAAGGCCTCCGCGTTATTAAGCAGCGGCGTGATGTCACGATACAAAATTCCCGTTTTCGGGAAATCGGGTACATCCCGGATGTACGATTTAAGATCTTCGAGTTGCGGCACGGCCATAACGGCACTCCCTTGAAAACTGGTGCTGCAATTACGTTACAAACCGCAACGCTAACAGGTCACATGCAGTTGAATATAGGGACCAGCGCACCGGCAGAAAAGAGCCCCTCAGCCGGTGACGATGCCGTCGAGGCTGCGATCCCGTGGATCTTTGAGGCCATTGGCGAGCCGCCCGATCGCCTGTGTCTCGATCTGCCTGACGCGTTCGCGTGTCAGATCGAGTGTGGCGCCGATTTCCTTGAGCGTTTGAGGTTCCTGTCCATCGAGCCCGAATCGCATATTGAGCACTGCCGATTCGCGAGGATCCATCGACCCGAGCAGACCACGGACCTGATTCAGGACTTCTTCCTCGAGAAGCGTATCTTCCGGATTCTTGGCTCTCTCATCCATGACTACGTCACCTAGCGTCCAGCCAGGCTCGGTCTGTTCTGACTGAGGGCCGGCCTGATTAATTTGAATAGCCTTGCGGATGATAGGCAGTTTCTTTTTGGGCAGAGCAAGGCTGCGGGCGATCTCCTCCGCAGTTGGTACCCGGCGAAGGACGTCCGTGAGCCGGGCCGTCGCACGCCGCCACTTCGACAGCAGTTCCACCATGTAGGCAGGAACCCGAATCGTCTTGGCGCAATTGATGAGGGCCCGTTTGATCGATTGCTTGATCCAATAGCTGGCATAGGTACTAAAACGCGTTCCCATGTCCGGATCAAAGCCCTCGACGGCCCGCAGTAGCCCTAGGTTCCCTTCCTCGATGAGGTCCGGCAAGACCAGTCCCTTCCCGCAATAGCCGCGGGCAATATTGACCACCAATCTGAGGTTGGCTCGGACCATATGATCGCGAGCCTCGGCATCCCCGGAGGCAATGCGACGGGCGAGTTGCACCTCCTCTTTGGCAGTCAGCAGCGGTGTTTGATTAATTTCTCGAAGGTAGGTTTCGAGCGGTGCTTGCACGTTTGAGCGTTTCGCCCGCCCACTGCTTGGCGAATCGGTATCTCGTTTGACTGCTGGCATCATCGGCCCCGATGTAAATACGGTTGGTGTAAACTCTTGTGTCCTGAGAAAGGTATCGTCACCCCGCTCGACAGTGCTACAGTGGACCAGCGAGTCTAACGAGTAGACCGACTATGATCACCATGCCGGCAATAACAAAAAAAGGGTCCCGCTTGGCAGGACCCTTTTTGTCACCTTCTCGAAACTTGCTGGCTACTCGTCTTCGGCAGCTTCTTGGTCGTCACCAGTTGGTTCCGCCTCCTCGCCGCTGGCGTCTCCGTTCGACGCATCCGTACCCGCATCGCCGGCAGCATCGCTGGAATCATCACTACCAGACTCTTCTGCTTCCGGGGCCTCCTCGGCCTCCGAATCATCCCCGCTCGATTCACTTACTTCCACAGGCGTGGTGGCGATCAAGGGGCCACTCGATCCCAGTCCACCCTTAAGTTCGGCGGCCGCCTTCGTGGTGCGATCTTCGCTTTCGGCTGCCGCC
>JAYGDG010000648.1:0-11304 GCA_046583015.1 Pirellulaceae bacterium
GGGGGCCGTAAGTCCTGCGCCAAACCGTCAAATGCGTGCAGTTAGATAACAATTCAACGTAACGCAAGCGGCACTTGTCGACAACCAAGCAGCGGACGAAATCAACTCGCCAGGCACAGGAAGCCCCTTGCCCTCTCCGAACAGCCGGCGATCAGGGACCATCTGCGGTCCAAGTAACAGGTAGCTCAGGCTATCAAAGCAAGGAAACCCGGGCTCCCTAGGCAGCCTCGTCCGCAGCCTCGTCCGCTTCCGCGGCAGCTTTAGCAGTCGAAGCGGATCCATCAAAAAGAGGGCCCAGGTATATTTCTTTAACATCTGGATTACTCCGGATGTCGTCGGGATCACCATGGCAAAGTACGGTCCCTTCGTGGATCACGTAGCAGCGATCAACGATTTCAAGAATCTCACGAGCAGCATGGTCAGTAATCAGGATCGCGATGTCCTGATCCCGCAGATCTCGAATAACCCCCTGGATGTTCTGCACTGTCACCGGATCAATTCCCGCAAAAGGCTCATCCAACATCAGGATTTCCGGTTCAGAAATCAGTGCGCGGGCAATTTCCAGGCGACGACGTTCTCCACCGGAAAGTTTGGAAGCCCGGGATTTGCGCAAGTGCAGAATTGAGAATTGTTCTAACAACTGCTGACAACGCTGTCGGCGGGCCTTGCTTCGTACATTCAACAGTTCCAGCATGCTAAGAAGATTCTGCTCCACCGTCAGCTTTCGAAAAACGCTCGATTCCTGGGCCAGGTAACCCATGCCGCCGTCTCGAGAGCGGCGAAACATCGGCCAGCTGGTGACGTTCAGCCCATTAAGTACCACTTGGCCCTGGTCGGCAGCGAGCAGTCCACAGGTCATACGGAAAGTGGTCGTCTTGCCAGCCCCATTGGGTCCCAGCAAGCCCACGATTTCACCTCGCTCCACCGAAAGATCAACGCCGTCCACGACCCGACGGCGACCAAATGTCTTGACCAAGCCTTCTACTTGCAGCACGGGCATTTTTATCTCCTCTCCTGGACCAAATCCCTCACCAGGTCAACGAACCGGCGAGCTGTGTTGGCATTTCAATCGCTTCTCCGCTCTCTCACTTGATAAGTCGCATCTGTTTGAAGTTCGGGATCAATGGCAGCTTGCCCCACCGCCAGGAATGTGGCCAGTAGACAAACGTGGCCTGGCCAATTAACAGTCTACGATGGACTGTGTGTTTTAACCCAGTTTCCGTTTCTTCGATAAAACCATCTTTGTTTGTGTCCCACTGATCCAACATCCAGTGCATGCTTCCTGGCAGTTCTTCCGCTGAAACTCGGCCATCCTGGTTGTTGTCCCAGTATTCGATTTGACTGGTCCAAGGAACAGCTTGCTGGGTCTCAGGATAGGGCCACATACGACCATCCGAACTCCCTGGACTGTTGTCTCCCAGGGGAAGAAATTCATCTGGGCCAACAGTAATCTTTTGTTCCTGCGATTTATGAGCCGTGTAATACACATCGCGCAAGACTCGCAGTCGCTTTACCTGCATGGCCAGCGAACGCGTCCCAATACCCAGCGGTGCGTAATCTCCCGGATCTCCCGGTAGTTCCTGTTCAGTCAGCCACTCTTCAGATTCATAAGTCGTGGGTCCCTGGAACGAGATCAAACGATTGTTTACCCAGAGGAGCAGTTCGTTGTCGATATTAGAAAACCGTAAACGATAAGAACCAGGTCCGGTAATTTTCGTTTTCCCCACCGGATTTTCCTCAATGGTACCCGTGGGACCCGTAAAGAAACCCTTTTCTCCCGTCAGCCGTCTACGCGATAAGGTCGCCAACCCATTGGAAACGTCAATCGAACAGAGGAAATGTTCGCCACCTTCAACCAGGTCAAGCAAAAGCTGACCGGTACTACCTTTCACCTCAACCTCATATTCAGCAGCCAAGTCACCCACCCACGAAAAACCTGATGATCTTGTTCTTTCTGGATTGTGGTGCTGGTCGGGTCGAACATTGTAGTTATAAGTTTTTCCATCGTTATAGGCATAATAGTCTTTAATAGACTGGCGATACGGTTCCCTTTTCCTCTCATCCGCTGGGATTGAAATAACCTCCCAGTCTGATGAACTGGGGACGAAATGGTGGTAGCGGAGAAAGCAGTCCTGCTTGTTCTTTCCTGACGTGTGATATCCCTTTTCATTCACGATAGTCGTCCAAACACCTTCGATTAGTTCTCCCGGAGGTGCCCAAACCTGCCAGCGAGAAGGCCAGCCCACGCGTTGCAAGTCTTTGGCTACATAATTCGTATCGTGGACTAATTGAAGCATTGCCAGCAATTTGCGCGGCGGTTTGCGGACAATGCGAAACCGTGTCTTGTCCGCTTCATCCGGTGGCACTACATAAATATCGCCACCCTTGATCATGATCTGCTCACCTGGCAAACCGACCAGTCGTTTAATGTAATTCTGTTTCGCATTGCCTGGAAACTTGAAGACGATCACCTGCCACCGCCTTGGCTCACTGACCGAATAGTTGAACTTGTTCACCAGGATTCGATCGCCCATAAACGACTGCTGGTTCGGAAACTGCGCCTTGTCCAATCTCAGTGGGTATCTGCACAACGGACAATTGGTTTCAATGACCTCGATGTGTCCACCCTGGTTCGGATTCTCATCACTCGCACCGGTCTGATACTGGTATTCACATTGAGGACAGGTCACATCCATATGCGTACCGTGCAGTGTCGGTGCCATGGAGCCCGTAGGAATCACGAAGGCTTCCAGCAGGAACATGCGAAACAAAAAAGCCAGGATGATGGCCATCGCAATCGACTCGGTGTAATCACGGACCACCCCGTAACCACGCGGTTCATAGACAGGCTGTTTGGCTTGATTCGGTTCTTGGGCAGTGTTCATAAAGGACTCTATGCTTGGCTCTCAAAAGCCAACCCCGGCATCACGATGCAAACCGGTACGCAAAACGGCCCCCGACAGTTCAACCCGTCAAAACTGGCTGGCAACACAGTTTCTTTCTTGCTGCCCGCAGGGATCGTGGAAACAGGGAAATATAACGAAAAACATCAATCACCGATACTTGAACTCCAAGACCGCACCAACTACTAGACCCTAAGAAATAGGGCCTGGCAAAGCTCGTTCGCTTCTTTTTAGGCTTACCTGCTATCGCTTATTTTCTATGACTTTTCCTAGAATCGCCTTACGCAGAATCCCTTGACCCCACTGACGACAATCGTCCGAAACGGGCACATTGTCACCAAGCAGCAAATACTCGTTTGGCAGCAAGCGGCCTTTTGCCTGCCACTTTTGCGCTGTGTGGGATGGTCCAGTCCAGTAGATATCCCGATATAAGCGCATCCGGTGAATCTGCAGTTCCAGGTCCCGCGCAGCAATCATCAGGGGATGTTCCGCATCGAGCGCTGGAAGGGCGATTGCTTCAGTTACATCGCCTGGAGAAAATAGCTGTCTCAACCAACGGCGGCCATTCACGACAAGAATCACTTGCTGGTCCACGACCGCAAATTCTAGTTCGTGCGACGTTCGCTTTAAGCCATGAAGGAAGGCTCCGCTGGCAATGCTATCTGCATTTCGGCGCAGTTCGTAACGCTCTGTGTTGAGGTCAAACCAAACCTCGAAACAATCCCCTTCCGAAAACAGGCTGATAATCAGAAGACCATTATCTCCAATCGTCAACGAACACTTGAACAACAAGTCACTTACGGATAACAGTTGGCCCCGTGACAAACCATGATTGTAGGGATAATGATCCAGGATACGAGAAGTGGCAGTACGATCCTTCCAGGGGACTTGATTGGCCATGCAAGCCCAATGCTGATAGAGAAGCTGATCCAGTTCACTTGAAGACCGGAGCTGACTGGTGGAAGTCGTAACTTGGGGATCCTCGAACTGGTAACCTGTTGCCAGTCGTTGCCAGCGGCTGCCTGGGCCAACTGGCTGAAAACGATCCGGGATCTCTTTAGTCTCGCCTGGGCGGTAATAGGTGTCGAACAGCAGAATGGACATGTCACGAAACTGCTCCATCGACTTGCGGACCAGGGTGCCGTTGGCATAGATTTCTCCGGAGGCAATCTCGATCTGTTCTCCGGGCAATCCAATCACCCTCTTAACGGCCAGCTGTCTGTGTTGGCTGCTGGACTCGTCACTAAACCTGTGATGAAAAGCAACGGGATCCCAGCGGCGGAGACGATTGAAGGATTTTTCCCAGCGATCAATCCAAACGCGTTCTCCTGGTTGACGTTTGCTACCGTCCAGCGGGGTTTTGCGATACCCACAGTTTGGGCAGGTCAGCCATTGCGGATCAGCCAGCAAGTCAACCGCGACGTGGACAGGAAACTGGCAATCAAGGCAGGCTTCGGTGAAATGCTCTCCTTTGAGCGAGGGGGCCATCGAGCCACCGTGAATTAGGAAGGGTCGACTCAACCCGTCGTATCTCCAGTGTCGCAGCAAGGCCACGGAGAGGACTGTCAGCAGGATTGCCAGCAGGCATCCCACTGCAAGGGGTCTTGCCGTAACCGACCATTTTCGAGTGCCCATGGCATCGTACAAACCGTTCTGGGAACGACTGCTAGTCTTATCTACAACTCAGATCGTTACTTTTTATCGCTACCGGAATCCAGGACCGCCATAAATGCTTTCTGCGGGATATCCACCTGCCCCACGGACTTCATCCGTTTCTTTCCTTCACGCTGTTTGGCCCAGAGTTTTCGCTTCCTGCTGATGTCACCACCATAACACTTCGCCGTCACATTCTTTCGGAAGGCTGGAACCGTTTCCCGGGCGATTACACGGGACCCAATGGCCGCTTGCACCGCAACTTCAAACATGTGGCGATCGATTTCTGCCTTGAGTTTCTTGACAACTGATCGACCACGCGAGTCAGCATCAACTCGATCACAGATCACGCTCAAGGCATCCACGCGCGTTCCATTGACCATGATGTCCATGCGTACCAGGTCAGCCGGGAAGTACCCGAGCAGTTCATAGTCCATGGTGCCATATCCGCGCGTAGCACTTTTGAGCTTGTCGTGCAAATCGTAAATCACTTCCGCTAAGGGTAAGTCATAAGTCAGCATGGCGCGTGTCGGTGACAGGTACTCGGTAACCTTGTAGGCGCCACGACGATCCTGGCACAGTTTCATTGCCGGCCCAATGCATTCGATGGGCAGCACGATGTTGACGCGTACAATCGGCTGACGGAATTCCTCGATATCTCCAGCCTCGGGCACTTGTTGTGGGCGATGGATCTTCAAAACCTCTCCCGTTTCCGTAACAATTTCATACGTCACATTCGGGGCTGTCTGCACCAGGTCGACATCCGATTCCTGCTCCAAACGTTGCTGGACAATTTCCATGTGGAGCAGTCCCAGGAATCCACAACGAAAGCCAAATCCTAGCGCATCGCTACTTTCCGGCTCGAACTCAAAACTGGGATCATTGATCGCAAGCTTGCTAAGCGCATCACGCAGTTCTGAGAAATCCTGTCCGTCGGAGGGATACAACCCGCAGTAGACCATGCGTTTTGGCTCCTGGTAGCCTGGCAATGGTTCAGCTTCCGGCGTTTTCATGGAAGTTACCGTGTCCCCGACATGAACGGTTTGGAGTGACTTGATATTACAGATCAGGTAACCAACTTGACCCGCCTGCAACTGATCACAAGCCTCTTGCTGCGGAACAAACTGACCTAGTTCTACCACTTCGTACGCCTTGTCTGCCCGCAAGAACTTGACCTTCTCTCCCCGCTTGACCGTGCCATTAATGAGACGAACATAGGTAATGGCCCCACGATATTCGTCGTAATGAGAATCGAAAACCATCGCCTGCAGGGGTGCGTTGACATCACCATTTGGTGCCGGTACACGATCAATAATCGCGTCCAACACTTCAGTAATACCAATCCCTGATTTTGCACTGACCAGCATCAACTCGGCAGGATCAATCCCCAGTGACTGTTCGATTTCCTCGGACACCTCGTCAACTCGAGCATTCTTCAAATCGATCTTGTTGATGGCCGGCACAATCTTTAATTCATGCTCCAAGGCCAAAAACGCGTTCGCCACGGTTTGTGCCTCCACCCCTTGAAACGCATCGACCAGCAACAAGGCTCCTTCACAACAGACCAGTGATCGTGACACTTCATACTGAAAGTCCACGTGCCCCGGGGTATCAATCAAGTTTAACTCATAACGAACACCATCCCGGTCATAGTGCATCCGGACGGCCCTCGCTTTGATCGTGATCCCGCGTGCTCTCTCTAACTCCATGTCATCCAGCAATTGATCTTTCATCTGGCGTTTTGGAATCGTGCCGGTAGATTCCAGCATCCGATCTGCCAGCGTACTTTTCCCGTGATCAATGTGCGCAACAATACAGAAATTGCGTATCTTGCTGCAGTCTATTCCAGTCATCTTTTCAGCCCATCACAATCATTCGGTCACATCGCTGGGGATCAAAATGGTCACCTGGCAAAACGGCTTGCGAGGTGTCCTTTTCCTGTCGACAAATTCTACGCGGGAGGCCGTGGATCCGAGGCAAGCATTACCTCTTATTCAGCTCTTTTGTACATTAGACGAGCAATTCCTGCTGCGCCGATATAGCCTGCTGAGCTCCCTAAACCAGCAAAATCAATCGTCGTCCGATCTGCCAGGACTGGAAAAGTCTGCTTCCGGAACTGGGAACGAATTCGCTCAAGAAACTCTCTTCCCAATTCCGCGTCATTGCCACCAAAGGTCATCGCACCTCCTAAAACCACGATCCCGGGATCGATGGTGTGAACCAAGCTGACAATTCCCAGGGCCAGGTAGTCCGCGGTCTCCATCACGATGCGATGCGACAAGCTATCACCCCTGGTCGCTTCTTCATAAAGAACCAACGTGGTCAATTCCTGTTGACCCTCGAGTCGTTGATGCAAACTGGAGGACGAATCGGTCTGCAAGGCTTCCCTGGTCCGCTTCACAACCGCCGTAGCACTGGCATAGGCTTCCAAGTGACCCGCCTGGCCACAAGAGCACATACGGGCCTCGGGACCGCTTTCGATGAGAATATGTCCACACTCGGCTCCGTGGCTGTTTTCACCATCAATCGATTTGTCACCAATGATAATTCCACCACCAACACCGGTGCCGAGCGTTAGCAAAACGATGCTGTTAAACTGTTGACCGGTTCCAATCCAAAATTCCCCGTAAGCCGCTGCAGCAGCATCGTTGGCATAAGCAACCGGATGCTGGCAAGCCCTGCAGAGTTCTTCTCGAACAGGAAAGTGTCGCCAGGCCGGCAAATTAGGCGGCTCGAGAATCATGCCAGCCGGAATATCCATCGTTCCGGGCGTTCCCAGGCCAACTGCCATCAAGTCGGTCGGATCAATTTTCTCGGACGCCAGCAACTCCTCAATCGTCGCCGCCATGCGGCCAATGGCATCCTCCGGTCCACGCTCCTGGTCGGTGGGAATCCGTGTTGCGCAAATCGTACTGCCCCGGTCATCAAGTAACCCAATCTTGATACCGGTACCACCCAGATCAACACCCGCGAAAAGCGGTCGCTGAGCATTTTCGGCGGTTACTTGTGGACAATCACTGGCCATCAAACAGGTCTCCCAGCCTCAACATCTTACTGTTTTCATGAGAATCCAACCGTAATTGCGCGAATCATCCTGAACTGTCCACTATAAGAGCTGGGCTACGTTTGAGCAATTGTCACCCCCTTAGCAATTCCAGGTCTGTTTGTGATCCGCGAGCGCAGTAGTTGCCTCATTCGGACATTGTCGGGCTGTCTCCCCCTACCGTATAATGAAGTACCTTTATTTTTCGCTCCACGAGTTGATTAATACGGTTAAGCGGTCCCCAGCTGCTAACCCATTACAAGGCAAACCCGACTGATGTCCAACAGGTCATTCGAATTAGGCTGCTTACCGGCACGATGGCTGGCGCACACCTGTCTAATAATGCTGATCTTAATACCAGCATTATTTGTGGGAGCTGCCGAAGATCCTCCACGCCCGGAGGGAGCGAATTCGAAGGGCAGTAAAGCCAATGTCGAGCGACTCGTTAAACTGCTCGGCGACCCCTCATTCACGGTACGTGAAAACGCGACCCAGTCCTTAGCGGAACTCGGTATTCTTGCACAGCAAGGATTGAAACGCGCGCTCGTGAATCCCGACTTGGAAATCCGTATGCGAGCGCATCGTATTCTGCTCAAGTCACTGCAATCTGAATTCGCAGCAAAAATCGCTGCCTTTATCTCGGATGTTGATGGTAAAGAAGAGCACGATTTACCCGGCTGGAAACAGTTTCGCAAGACGATTGGAAGTGATCGTAATGCCCGTATATTGTTTGCAGAAATGCTACGCCGGGAATCTGGAATACTGGAGGCCTTTGACACCGGCAAGAACCTCGAGCCGGCTCTCTCTAAACGCTTAGCGGAGTTGCGACCAGGGAATGCGATTGGTCAAGTGAATGGGCCGCAACAAGCGCATCCGGCAACATTAGCAGCGCTGTTGTTCGTAGCCACAGAATCCAAGCTGTCGACCAATACCACTCTGTTCTCACAGTTCTATACGCTGCTGAACTACAGTTCCAACAAGCGAGCCATACAAGGCAGTCGCCACAACGATATCATCATGAAGACGCTCAGTCAGCTTGTCCTGAAAGAAACCAGCAAGACAAGCCACTATTACCCGATCATGCTGACACTCAACTACGACATGAAAACAACCGGACTGACACTGGGACGCCGGTTACTAAAGTCTCGACCTGCCTCTTTCAGCACAACCCAATATGCCGCGATTGCAGTCGCTCGTTTCGGTGACCAAAACGATATCTCGTTGCTGGTACCACATCTAACGAACGTGTCTGTATGCCATACCTGGAGCAACCCCCAAATTCAGCCCGGTGTCATTAAGACCCAAGTACGGGATGTCATCCTGGCACTGCTGATCCACATGACGAAACAAGATCATAAAGAATATGGTTTTGAGTTACTGCGGACGACCCCGACAACTCTCTTCCATACCTATACCTGTGGGTTCACGAAGGAAGAAAAACGGGCAGCGGCACAGGCCAAATGGAAAACGTGGTACGAAAAGAACCAACCAAAGTGATGTTGAGTCACTTTTCGTCTCGCTTGGCCCGCAAATCGGTCGACGAAATATCGGCGCGAAAGGCTGCGGCTGGCACCTGGCGACAAATCTCTTTCAGTTCCAGCGGCAGTACAAGATCCTCCAGCTGGTAGAAGCCTGCTGTTGTCGATCCGTCGCCATCCAACTGCCGCCCAAAGACCAGGAATCGGCAGCCAGCCGCCACGATGGTTGCAATTGCCTGTCGATGCGACTGTTCGTCCAGGTAGTACTTGGGATCGGCAACTCGGACCATCGTATCCGCGCCTACTACAAATGTGGCCTCGGGAAAGAGCCGTGATTTCTCTTCAAAAGTTGCACTCTGTGTCAACCAAATCGGATTTCCACCAAGAAATTGAAACAACCGATCTAGTGTCTCAGAGAATTCCAAAGCAGGTTTGTCGACATTTTCAAGTGACAGTTCATATTCGACATCTGCACCAAACGTGCTTTTCACGTACTGAGCAATTTCCAGGTGCCCCTCGTGCCGTGGATCAAACGAACCGGGAAACAGGAATTCCGGAGTTGTCGTCGCATCATCCTGGCTAACTGGTTGCTCTCGCAAAAAATGATGAGCCTAGGAAAACCTGCTCTTCTCCAACTCCCCCTCGCGAATTCTCTTCCGGTGATCGAAAATGTCCATCACATCGATCAGCGTTGCCAGTACCTCGTGAGCTGACTCCTGTTGACGCAGCAGTCGCTGACTGCTCTCCAATCGACATAAACGAGTAGCCGTGAAATCGCTGGCAGCATCGTCAGCCGGTTGATCCTTACCAGCAACTCCAAGATGGATCAGGCCGTCGAGTTGAGAGGGAGCATCCGGTCCTAAATGGCCTGTAACGGCCAGTGCCACATTCGCCTCTGCCGTGGAATTGAGCACGCCCTGGGCCATCAACTGGACCACTTGCTGGCTCACGGGGCCAGGATTCACCAGGGGCTCCTGGCTAACTCCCAGCCAGTCATGTTTGGTTTGATTCCGATAAGTAACTGCTGATCCACAAAGGTGCTCAGAAATGCCCGGAATGCTACCGAGAGCTGCGGAGACAAGCCCGGCCGTACAACTTTCTGCAAACACAACTCGCCATCCCAGTTGTCGCAGGGAATCAGCAGCCCGCTGACAAAGAGGTTGAAGCCGTGTCACAAAATCATCTGGTCTATCCGTTTCCAGTCCCAAGGGGGGTAGCCTCATCGTTCGTGCTCGGGTTGGTTGCCAGTGAGCGCCTGCCGCCCATCCGTTAAGAATACATTCTGCTCATGGCAGGTGAAACCAGCAAGGCTTGCTGAGATAGCTGGAATCGGTCCTCGCGTCTACAATAGCGGGGTGAATACGATCTACAACGGTAAACCTGGTATCCCGTCGCTGCGAAATGCCGCCACCCTGGGTACTATTTATGGCCTCATCTCTTCCGCCGGCTATACGTTTGCCAACATCTACTTGCGATCACTAGTTGACTGTCATCCCACTTGGGTTTCTTGCGTCAAAGCAATCCCCACATTGATGCTGGTTGTCCCCTGGCTCATCATTCGCCGCTGGCGAGGCAACCGTCAGTTTCCAGCTGGCCGCGCAGTCGCCCTGCTGGCCATTACCGGTTTGTTTGGTCATCTCTGTGGCAACGTTGTTTTTCAGTGGTCGCTGGGAGTCATCGGGCTGGTATTAGCGGTCCCGCTAACCCTGGGAACTATGATTGTGACAGGAGCTTTCCTGGGACACCGGTTTCTACATGAACATGTTTCCAGGGCAACCATCATCTCCGTCACCCTACTAATTGTCGCTGTTTTTATTCTCTCGCTGAGTGCCGGAGAAGCCAATGAAAGCGTTCAGAGTGATGAAAGCAATCGCCAGCCGGTTTCTGCCTGGATCCTGGCTAGTGGAGTCGCAGCGGCCTGCCTCGCTGGTTTTGCCTACTCGCTGCTCGGTGCAGCCATTCGTTACGGATTGCATCAAAAGCTATCCTTGCCCATGACACTAGGAGTCGTGAGCCTGGTTGGACTAATTTCACTTACCCTCTTAAGTCTCATGAACCCTGGCCTGGAAACCTTGTTACAAACCACACATCACGACCTGCGTTACATGTTTTATGCCGGGATATGGAACGCTGTTGGATTTCTGGCACTTGCCAAGGCACTCAACCAAACCAGCTTGATCCATGTCAATGCATTAAGTGCCACGCAAGTTGGCATGACCGTTGTAGC
>JAYGDG010000679.1:0-2845 GCA_046583015.1 Pirellulaceae bacterium
ACTATAACGGAAAAATCGACATTATCAGTGCCGTCTTCACTCCAGTGACACCAACTGCTGGCACTAACGCCACCGGATCGATCGAATTGACCTTTAGCGCACCGCTGCCGGATGACCGGTTCACGCTAACGCTTTCCGACAAGCTGGTTGATCCGGCCGGTAACGCCCTGGATGGCGAATCGGACGCCGTGGAGCCAGACGGATCTCCCATTGCAGGACGACTTCCCAGTGGTGACGAACAACCGGGTGGCGACTTTGTCGCTCGTTTCACCGTCGACACGCGACCAGAAATCGCGGTCTGGGCAGCTGGTAACATCTGGACCGACACCAACGGCAACTTCAAGTTCGATCCGGACAACGCCGACTTCGTCCATCGTGACATCACCTACATGGTCGGTCTCACCAGTGACAACTTCTTTGCCGGTAACTTCGTCGAAAGCCCAGCAGGGACCGCGGACGGCTTTGACAAGATCGCTGCCTACGGATCGATCGCACCCCTGGGTGGCATGCGGTGGCTGATCGATACGGATAACGATGGCGTTCCGAACATCAACCAGATCGATGCCTCCGGTATCAATGGTACACCGATTGCCGGCAACTTTGACGGCAACGCTGCCAATGGTGACGAAGTGGCACTGTTCGATGGTGTCACTTGGCACTTCGATCGTGACCATGACTTCCTGGTTGGCGGGGTTGGTGACGACTCGCACGTCGTGAGTGGCATGCGAGGCTACCCGATCGTCGGTGATTTTGATGGTGACGGCGTGGACGACTTGGGAACCTGGACCGATGACACGTTCCAGGTCGCGGTTGCCACCAGTGCACCAGGTGTGCCGGCAGTCTGGCCTACGTCAGTGACCCACTCCTTCCGCTTTGGTTTCATCGGGGTACGGGAACGACCGGTGGCAGCCGACATGAACATGGACGGATTTGATGACCTTGGTTTGTGGGTTCCGGACCGCGAAGGAATGGCACCGCGTGAAGGAAGCGAATGGTTCTTCCTGGTCTCCGGCAACGTCAGTGATCAGAATGGTGGCACGATTGGGCCCAGCGTGCTGGATCGGATCGTGACAGACAGCACCACAGGACTGTCTGTTGTTGAATTCACACCAGTGCCATTTGGAAATGACATTTCGGCCCAGATGGGCGATGAGTATGCCCTTCCGCTGGTCGGTAACTTTGATCCCCCGATCTCCAGCTCCAGTACAGGACTGGGCGAACCGGGCGGCAACAGCCATACGAATTTCGATAATCCGCTGGATGTCAATGCGGATGGTTTTGTCACTCCGCTGGATGCCGTAATAGTGATCAACCACCTGAACAACAACGGCAGTGAGCGTCTGACGGGCTACACCCACGTGGCGCCCTTTATCGACGTGAATACTGACGGCTTTGTGGCTCCGATCGATCCGCTGCTGGTGGTCAATTACCTCAACGCCAACTCCTCAGCCAATCAAGGTGCTCCGACCTCAGGAGAAGGGGAATGGGCAGAGCGAGTTGCGAGCGTCATTTTCGTTGAGCAAACGAAATTGAAACTGGCTGCTCAAACGGGTAACGACCTGAAATGGGCTCAAGCGAGTGACACGACGAGTCAGCAAGAAGCGTCCGAATTCAAGGCGGATTCGCCACTGGTCGACCGGGCCTTTGACGGAAACGACGACTTCTGGCGGCAGGCCGCGATGGCCCAGCAACCGGTACAAGCTGCTCGACCACTGATCGATGATGATTCATCCGAGGAGAGCGAGCAGTCCTTGCTAGATCAATTGGCTGAAGAGAATACCGAAAAGGGTTACGTCTCGGACATTGATCGCCTGATGCGGCATCTGCAGTAAGGACGACGAGGCTTGACTTAAGCCATTTCCAGGGCATCACTGATCTGTCAGTTCGGGGGCAGGTTTTGGAACTCGTCGGGCAGCCGGCTGACCAGGGCCGTGGAAAAAACGGGCTTGCGCTCTTTTCTGGGAACTTTTAGCCCTATAATTCATCTAACCTGTGACAAGGTGCCTGATCCGTGAGCTGGTTGAACTAGTCTTAAGATAGAACCAGCTCATTTTTCTTTAACTCACGACAAATGTTCACTCAACCACGAGCCCATTGTAGCTCTCTCTTCGAATGAGGTATTTCGATATGAAACGCGCTGTCTTAACATCTTTGGCCCTCGTGGGAATGATCTTCTCACTCACCGCTGCCGACGAGATTCAGTTTATCGAGCGATTTTCACTGGCACCGAATCGTCAAATAGCCCTGGATCAATTGATCCCGGGCACGGAGAACTATTACTACTACCACTGCCTTCATCTTCAAAACACAGAGAAGTTTGACGAGGTTGAAAACCTGTTTACTACCTGGGTCAAGCGATACAAGGATTCCGCTCGCATTCGTGAGATCCGGCATCGCCAGGCGCTGCTGACTTACGCCAAGACCCCGGACAAGACGCTTGGCTACTTACGGCAACAGTTGAACTTGCGGTTTAATCATCAGCGTGAGCAGCTGGAGCCCAAGTCGAACTTGCCAACGAAGCTGGACCCACAGCACATTTCCCGCCAGAGCCTGATCGCGCGCGAAAAAGCAACCCGCGCGAACCTGCAGGGCTACGAAGATGCCGCCTTCCAATGGCTAATCCAAGCCGAGATAACGCCCACACAGCGGCGCCACTTGCTGCAGCGCTTGCAGCGACCGGATCACACCAATTTACCTCAACTGGTAATTGCCGATTTGGACTTCAAGGGCAGCTCCGGCTTTGGCAGCTTCAATATCCACGGACTGTTGCTCAAACCACAATTGGACGCCTGCCTGGAACTAAAGCCCGCCTTGCGCAACCAGACCAAGTTTGTCAATGCTTACC
>JAYGDG010000713.1:0-2408 GCA_046583015.1 Pirellulaceae bacterium
ATTGGGTGTGCCCGCTGTCATGATCACAAGTTTGATCCCTTGCCGACGCGAGATTACTACCGTTTTACGTCCTGTTTTGCGGAGACCGGCTTCCAGGACTATGACCACGATCCCGACCCGGCGGCGACCAAGACGGCCAAGGATAAGTTTGATAGCGAACATAAGCCGCTGGTGGCAGTTCGCGTCAAGTTCGAGAAGGAACAACTGCCGGGTCGCCTGGCTCAATGGTTGAAAAGTAATACCAGCGCACCCCAGCCAGAAAAGTTGGGTGTCTGGCAGAGCATCGGTCCCTTTGCTGCGGCGGACTTTAAGAAAGCCTACAGCGAGGCCTTTGCTCCGGAAAAAGAGATTGAGCTGGCGAAAACCTACGGTCAGTTAAAATGGACGTCGCAACCAGGCTGGACCGATGGCAAAATTCACAACACGCTCACCGGGGCCAACAGCGCCAATTACCTGTATCGCACGATTGAAGTTTCCCAGCCGGGACCCCTGGATATTTCACTTGGTCGTGATGATGCGATCAAGGTTTGGCTTAACGGTAAATCAGTACTGGCCAAGGAGGTGATGGGAGGAGTTGCCGCTGACCAGGACAAGGTGACTCTCCAGCTCAAGGCAGGGAGTAATGATCTGCTGGTGAAGATTATCAATGCGGGAGGACCATCAGGCTTTTACTTCAGTACGAAGCAATCGATTCCCAAGAATATCCAGGACATTATTAACCTGGCTGCGGACAAGCGCAATGAAAAGCAGCGTCAGGCATTGCTCAAATGGTTTTCACCACGAGACCCGGACTGGGCTAAGTTGAATCAGGTAGAGCAGGATCATCTGAAAAAGCAACCGAAACCTAACATTACAAAGGTCTTCGCTGCTCGCAAGAATGGTGTTACCTACAATTTTGGTGCGGATACGCGCAAGGTCTACTTCCTGGCTCGGGGCAACTCCAATACCAAGCAGGGATTGGCGCCACCAGGCGTGTTACGCGTGCTGGCCGCTCCTGGCGTCAAGTCGGAAGATTGGTTTACTGTCGATTCCGAAGGGGAGAAGTCGGCGAAGCAGTCACCGCGCGGGGCGCTGGCAGATTGGCTGACCGACGAGCAGCAAGGTGCCGGCCACTTGGCCGCGCGGGTGATCGTCAATCGGCTTTGGCAACACCATCTGGGTCGCGGGATTGTAGCGACTGCCAGTGATTTTGGACGCCAGGGAGCGAGACCAACTCATCCGGAGTTATTAGACTTCCTCGCCAGCGAACTCATTCGTAGCGAGTGGAAACTTAAAACAATTCACAAGATGATCATGATGAGTGCCGTTTATCGACAATCGGGTGAAGATAATCCGGCGGCAGTTAAACAGGACTCCGAGAACCAGCTTTGGTGGCGACGGGGGGCACTCAGGCTAGAAGCGGAAATAATCCGCGATACGCTGCTGTCCGTCAGAGGTTCACTTGACAAGACTATGTTTGGCAAGGGGTCGCTGGATCAGGCCAGTCCGCGACGGAGCATTTACCTGACGGTCAAACGAAGTAACCTGGTTCCCATGTTGCAACTGTTTGATGCGCCTGACTCAATCCAGGGGATTGGCAACCGGGATGTGACAACGGTTCCGCCCCAGGCACTGGCGATGATGAATTCACCGGTGGTGCGGCAGTTGGCCGAGAAGTTTGCCAGGCGGCTGCCGGCGGCAGCCGATGCAACGCTGGCGGAGCGGATCGAGGAGGCGTATCGATTGGCCTTGTCTCGACCACCAAGTGGAGTAGAAATTGAACATATGACCACCTTTATTAATAACCAAGTCGCCTCGTATGGCGGGACGGAGCAAGCCCAGCAGCAGGCGCTGGGCGATTTTTGCCAATTGGTACTCTGTCTTAACGAATTCATGTTTATCGATTAACGTTTTTCAGGATTTGAAGCAGATGGAAAAACCAGTTACACGAGTGCCTTTTGAGTTTCATTCGCGCCGCGCTTTTCTAAAACAGTCCGGACTTGGCTGTGGAGCGCTGGCCCTGACGAGCTTGCTGAAAGAGGAAGGACTGTTATCCCCTTCGCAGGCAGCCGAACCGATGCGGCTGATGCAACCGCGTCCATCGGATTACGCACCGCGTGCCAAGGCAGTCATCTGGTTGTTTATGCCAGGCAGTCCGTCCCAGGTAGATACGTTTGATTACAAGCCGGAGCTGCAGAAACGTAACGGGATGAAGCTCCAAGGGGCAGATCCGAAAACCGGTTTCTTTACCACCAGCGGGAAAGTGCTCAAGTCGCCCTTTAAGTTTCAGCAGCATGGTCAGTCGGGCGCCTGGGTCTCGGAGATCTTCCCCCACATGGCCCGGCACGTGGACGAGATGGCATTTATTTATTCCTGCTTCTCACAGTCAAACAACCATACGCCGGCGATGCTGGAAATGAATTCCGGGA
>JAYGDG010000726.1:0-2893 GCA_046583015.1 Pirellulaceae bacterium
TGCAGGAACTGAGCGTCGGTGTAAATTTGCTCGGCGGTTTTTGAGAAATACCAATGCCTGTTTGGAGGCAGAGAGGCTGATAAGGCCTCCCACTGATCGACGACTTCAACGTTCAGATGTTGCCAGTAGTCCAGGCCCGCGCGGCGCAGATTTTTTTCATCCAATTGAAAGCCAAGTGGTTTTACGAGCCACAGTTTCGCGCCGACGGCCAGGCAACTGCGACCGACATTCCCGGTGTTTTGCGGGATTTCGGGCTGGTGAAGAACGATGTTTAGGTTGGGCGGGGAATTCACAGTCCCAACCTTACAAGTGGACCGGGCGGCGTCAAGCGGTGTAAAGACTGTTATTACCGTGGTAAGAAAGACGGGAAAGATGCAGTGCGACTCACGAGGTTCTCTGCGAGGCGTTGCGAAACGGAAGGGCGTCGTAAACAATAGACAGAAGCTTGTTATGGTAAAAAGGGAGCCTTGATCTTGCCCAGGAACGCTACCAGACCCGTCCAGATCGGCTCGATAACCATCGGGGCCGACCAGCCGCTGGCCGTGCAGAGCATGACGGCCACCTCCACGACGGACATTGAGGCCACGAGTGCCCAGGTTAATGACCTTCATGAAGCGGGAGCGGATGTGGTTCGGATTGCCGTCGATAGCAGGCAGGATGCTGAAGCAGTGACGGAAATAAGGAAAGGTACGGCGGCAAATCTGGCAGTTGATTTGCAGGAGAATTATCGGCTGGCAGAGATCGTCGGCCCAGCGGTTGACAAGATTCGATACAACCCGGGCCACCTGTACCACCACGAGCGAGAGAAACCGTGGCAAGAGAAGGTAAAGTACTTGGCCGATGTAGCTCAGCAGCACGATTGCGCGATGCGTATCGGAGTCAATTGCGGTAGCGTCGATCCAGAGAAAGCAGGTCAATTTGACCCGGAGGATTCGGTCTCCCCGATGCTGGCTAGCGCACTGGAACATTGCGAGTTGTTCGACACGATCGGCTTTACCCGCTACTGCGTTTCCCTCAAGGATTCGGATCCCGAAAAGGTAATAGCGGTCAACCAGCGGTTCGCAGCAGAGCGACCAGAGGTTCCACTGCACCTGGGCGTCACGGAAGCAGGCTTACCGCCAGACGGCGTGATTAAGACGCGGATGGCTTTTGAACAACTTATTGGCTACGGGATCGGCGATACGGTACGAGTTTCACTGACGGTGCCAAACTCGCGGAAATCGGAAGAAATTGTCGCTGGCCGAACGATTCTGGATGATATCGCGGCAGGCCGCGTGCGGACCGTTGTTAACTTCAATGCCCAGGGCCTCAATATCATCTCCTGCCCAAGTTGCTCGCGGGTGGAAAACGAAGCGTTCGTTGAGTTGGCCGAACAGGTCCAGGTGATGACCCGCTATGCCGCCGATCATCAGTTGACGATTGCTATTATGGGGTGCCGGGTTAACGGGCCAGGGGAGACGGATGATGCCGATCTTGGACTCTGGTGCGGCCCGAAGTACGTCAACCTTAAGCGTGGGACAAAGGCCGTTGGGGCTTACCCTTACAATGAAATCCTTAGTCGACTTAAAGAAGAACTTGATCAGCTAATCGAGGCCAAAGACTAACTCGGAGCTGGCGAGAGGGGTAAAGGTAGGGGATATGCAGGTTGCCGTGAAAGATGTCCGAATTGGACTGCGAAATTCGACCGTGCGGATTCCCTTTCGCTATGGAAACTCCTGCCTCACCCGGTGTCCGCAGGCGGTACTCTTCGCCACCATCGAGGTAGATGGCTCGACTGCATCTGGTTTCTCGGGCGACTGCCTGCCGCCCGGCTGGTTTGATAAGTCGGCCGGAAAGGGCTTTGATGAACAAATTGCAGATATGCTCAGGTCCACGCAACAGGCAATTGATAGTTTTACCAGTACGTTGGGCCAGCCCAAGACCTTCTTCGAGGGTTGGTCCGAAAGCTATCGGCTCCAGCAAGAGTGGGGCCGGGAGGAGGGACTTCCGAGCCTGCTGGCCTCTTTCGGGTTAAGCCTTGTCGAGCGAGCCATAATGGACGGTATGGCCCGCAAGGCGGAAGTTAGTTTTCACCAGGCTGTCCAGGAAAACCTCTTTGCGATTCGGCCCGGCGACGTCTTCCCGGAGCTTGAGGGATGTGAACTTCCGCAGTGGCTGCCGGCAGTGGCCAAGACATCTATTTTCGTACGCCACACGGTCGGCCTTTCAGACCCGTTGACAGCCAGTGACATCCCGCAGGAGGAACGCCTGAAAGACGGCTCTCCGCAGGCGCTGGAGGAATATGTCACGGAGACAGGAACGTCTTACTTCAAGGTTAAGGTTGCCAACGACTTGGACAGGGACCTGGGCCGCCTGAAGGCGATTGCCAGGATCGTCGAAAAGCATCGAGGAAACGACTACCAGGTTACTCTTGATGGAAACGAACAATACCAGGATCCGGTGGAATTTGATCAGCTGGTTGATGGGATCAGGCGGTCAGTGGAACTGACCCGGTTTTGGGCGAATGTGCTGGTGGTAGAACAGCCACTTCCCCGTTCCATCGCGCTCGATTCGTCATACACGAGCGGCATTCGCACCCTTTGTAAATCGAAACCGGTTATTATCGATGAATCGGACGGCGAATTGAGAGATTATTCCCGGGCCATCGACTGTGGCTACCGCGGTGTCAGTAGCAAGAGTTGCAAGGGGGCCGTTAAAGCACTGCTAAACGCCGGTTTGACCTGGAAGTTAAATCAAGAAGGCGGAAAAGGGCAGTATGTCATGACGGGGGAGGATCTATGTTGTGTAGGAATAGTTCCCGTCCAGGCCGACCTGTGCCTGGCAGCGACCCTCGGCCTGGATCATGTCGAGCGCAATGGACACCACTTCCATCCAGGCCTAAAGTATTTGACGA
>JAYGDG010000751.1:0-2065 GCA_046583015.1 Pirellulaceae bacterium
CCGGATCGCGGCCCGGATGGCATGGCCATTGACCAGCAAGGCCGACTCTATGTCACCGCCGGATTTAATTTTCCGCAGTCGCCTGGCGAATCGGTGAAGAAACACAAGGCGGGCGTTTACGTCATCTCTTCGGCGGGCAAACTGATCCAGTTTATTCCCGTGCCGATCGACATGATCACCAATTGTGCTTTCGGCGGTGCCGACCGCAAAACTCTCTACATCACCGCCGGCCATAAGTTATGGAGCATCCAGACCAATACTCCGGGACACGTGGCCTGGCCGCCCAGCAAGTGACTTCGAGAGGGACTCAAATAGGCAACCGTGGCAAGCGGCACAACAGTCGCATCCCAGCGAAACATATGATAGTTTGACGGGTTCTACATAGTAGTGAAACCGCTGCCAAAGCTAAATCTAACCTTTTCTCGAAATGACATCATGATCCAAGTACGCACGCTCTCGCTTTGGGGATTTCTTGTTCTTGCCAGCGCTACACTGACCATTGCCCAACCAAATCCGAGGCAGCCTGGTGGTGGACAACCTGGTTTCGGCCCTCCTGGCGGAGGCCCCCCCGGTGGTGGTCCGGGAGCTTCTCGCAACCGGGCACTGGTCAAGCAGTTCGATAAGGACCAGGACGGAAAACTCAGTGACCAGGAACGCAAGGCGGCTCGCCGTTACGTGCAGGAAAATCCGGCGCCGCGTCGTGGTGGTCGCGGTGGCCGTGGTGGGCCCGGTGGTCGTGGTGGTCCGGTAGAACCACCGGAAGCTGGTCGAAAACTATCTTCGCAGGATGTAACCAGCTATCCTCAAAACAAACTTTACGACGAGAAAATCCTGCGAACGTTGTTCCTGAAATTCAATCAAGACGACTGGAAAAAGGAACTGGTCGATTTCTACCGCACGGACGTTGAAGTCCCGGCCCAGTTAACGGTGGACGGAAAAACGTACCCCAAGGTGGGTGTTGCTTTCCGCGGTAACTCTTCCTTCTTTGGCGTCTCGGAGGGACAGAAACGATCCTTCAACATCACCCTCGATTATGACAACAAGGACCAGAACCTCTACGGCTACCGCACGATCAACTTGCTCAACGCGCACTCCGACCCGTCGTTCCAGCGAACGGTACTCTACAGTCACATTGCCCGTCATTACACGGCCGCGCCCAAGGCCAACTTCGTACACGTCGTTGTCAACGGAGAAAGCTGGGGAATCTACATTAACGACCAGCAGTACAACAAGGATTTCATCAACGACTGGTTTGACCGTCGAGATGGAGTCCGTTGGAAAGTTCCAGCTGGCCCTACCGGTCGCTCACTAACCTACGAGGGCGATAAGCGAGAAAACTACTGGGGATTCGAGCTGAAATCGAAAGATACGCCCGAAAGCTGGCAAGACCTCATCAAGTTGTGCAAGACACTCGATGGAATTCCCAAGGACAAAGTCTCTTCGCTTGACTCCCTTCTCAGTATTGACCGGGCTCTCTGGTTCCTGGCGCTGGATAACGTACTGATCGATAGCGATGGTTACTACAGTCGCGGAAGCGATTACGTGATTTACCAGGAGCCCCAGTTTGGTCGTTTCCACGTTTTACCCTACGACAACAACGAAACATTCCGTTTTCCAGGCGGTGGTGGTCCTCCTGGCAGTGGGATTCGTGGAGAGCAACCGAGCGGGGTTCAGCTAAATCCGTTCAGCGGAGAATATGATGACATGAAACCGCTGCTTAGTCGTCTGTTGGCCGATCCTGAAATCAGTAGCCGCTATGCGGCTCACGTCCGAACCATCGTGGACGAATGGCTGGACTGGAAGAAGATCGGACCCCTTTCCAACCAGTACTACAAGCTAATCGATGAAGAAATCGAAAAAGACACTCGCAAGCACTCCAGCTACGCTGACTTCATCCTCAACATGACCGACACACTTGACGCCGGAAGACGATCACTGCCCGGACTCAAGTCGTTTGTTGAAGAGCGACGGACCTATATTCTGAGCCTGCCTGAATTCAAGAAACCAACGCCGAAGATCGAATCGGTGAAGCAGGCCGCGATCAATGGCAAGGCCTCGGATCTGC
>JAYGDG010000812.1:0-1840 GCA_046583015.1 Pirellulaceae bacterium
ACAACACCCAGGCCGTAAGACAGAGGCCGTTTCGTCGGTGGTTGCTGATCGACTGTTGGGACTTTACGCCCTGGCGATCGTGGCGGCAGCAGCCCTGCTGAACGTGGAAGTAGTCGATCCGAAAGTCCGGGCGGTGCTGCAGGGGACGCTGGGATTCTTACTGGTCGGTGGAGTTGCCGGTGTGATCTTTATTTTCTGGGGAGGGCGTTTCGGGAAACCGGACCTAAACCAGTTAACCGAATCAGATACAGTTGGCCAGCGCATTTTAACGGCCCTGTTGCTCTTTCGCAGTAAACTGGGGCGACTGTTCGCCCTGCTGATCCTCAGCCTGTTTACGCATGTATTTTTTGCCCTTTGCGTCTTTATGATTGCCTGTGGCCTGGGAGGCAATCATCCCTCCTGGGGTCAGCACGTGGTGATGGTCTCGATTGCCAATGTGGCCGGTTCCATCCCCGTGCCCGGCGGTTTGGGGGCCTTTGAAATGGCACTCGACTTCCTCTATCGCCGCGTGGCTGATGTGCAGGACAGTCAGGGCTTTGTGGTAGCTCTCGGATTTCGTCTGATGACGCTTGGGATTGCCCTGGTGGGGGTCGTCTATTATCTCAGTGGTCGCCGGGAATTAAGTCGCCTGATGCGAGAAGCAGCAGGAGAAGCAGAAAAAACTGCCGAAGCGGTCGATTGATGCTGATGGACGTCTTGCTTAAGGTGCTGCGGGTGCCGGCGCATTCTTGATGGTCACCTTGCCACCACGTTTGACGACCGCCGGAGCCAGTGGATCATCGTCGATCAGGTCGCAATTGACGACCAGGGTTCTTGAGTGACCTTCGGTTCGTAACTGGGCCTGGCCGTTGTTACCGACCAGGCAGGATTCCACCCGAACGCTTGAAGCGCCGCCAACGGAAATCCCGCTCCGTCCGTTGCCGCGGCAGTTTAAGCTCAGCAAGTTGGCATCAAACACGCTGTCATGCGCATTGATACCGTCGAGCCGAAATCCCTGCACGGTCAGGTTGCGGATCTGAATATGCCGTGCTTCGTAGAGCGTAATTCCCACTGGCAGGGAGGTGGCCGATAACACGTAAGCAGCCGGTATGTTGTTCGGTTCCACGCGAAAGTAAACATGCCCACGAAACAGACACCATTGCAGCGGTTTTAGCTCGGGTGGTTCCGTGTTAGCGTTGGAGGCAGCGACCCGGGCCGCGGGGCGACCGAACAAGTAGAGCAAGACATGGCTTTTGAAACGCGGTGCGTAGTGGAACAGATCGGGATGCCCTGGTACGCTTTCCCAGGCTGTCTCCGGGACCGGTTGAGAACCATCCAGGATGGCACCGTTTCCTTCCAGTACGAATGGTCGCGTCAACATGCCACTATGACGGCCGGCTTGCAGCGTAACACTCTCGTGGTAGGGCGTCTTGGTTTTAGCCAGGATGATATGGTCGCCACGATTTGCCACTTGCAAGGCTTTTGTAATCGTGCGGTAAGGGCCACTGGCCAGTCCTGTCAGGTCTGGTGAACGCCCGTCGCGGCGATCATCGCCCGTCTCATTATTGACGTAGTGGTTTTCGGCCTGCAGCGAGTCAGTCTTCTGGATGGCCGCCAGGAACGCAAACAGAATCAGTAGTCGAATGGTTGTGTGGTGCATGGCCTGTTTTCTTGTCTGCCACGAGAGCGGTTTGAATTAGTTGGAGTGGCCCGGGTGGCAGGTCGTGCAACCCTGACTGCGGAGGCGAATTTTGCGCAAGGAACCGTTTTGCGTCAAGTAAATCTGGGCAGTCAACGAAGATAAAGTGGAGAAAAGGGCAAGAAATGGCAGCTTCGTGGCTGATTCTGGCTGTCTTTGCCT
>JAYGDG010000820.1:0-2903 GCA_046583015.1 Pirellulaceae bacterium
GCAGGAGGAAGTAGTCGTTCCCGTTACGGTGCCGATGGAGTTGGCCACTTCGGTGACTGCCCGCCTGCCAAGCCGTTTGGTAGCGTCCTGGAGGCGGCCTCCGGCTGAGGATCCGGTCACTGACGTGAGAATTGGGTCACAACCGGTGGAGCGTGCCGAGGTGCCAGAACCACGGGACGAGTTGCTGCTGCAGGTTCAGGAAACATCAACAGGCAAGGAAGTAGCATTCCAGAAGCGTTCCACGCAAACACCCAAGATGCCACAGACAAAGATTGCACAACAGGTTCCTCAGCAGGCTGTTGCCGGTGGTTCGATTGTTACTCCGGGAGTAAGCCAGCAGCCAATCGTGCGGCCGGTCTATAATCCTAGCCCAGAATACCCTGCCGAGGCACTGGCAAAACGTCAACAGGGGCTCGTTAAGATCCAGATTGCGATTGATCCGAAGGGGACTGTCTTGAGCGCCCGCGTGGTGCAGACCAGCAACAACGACAGTCTCGATGCGGCTGCCATCAAGGCAGTTCGCCAGTGGCGATTTATGGTTACGGCGAAGCAATCGCCAAAACGGCCTGTGGAAGTGATCGTGCCGATTCGGTTTCGGATCGAGATGCCCTGATTAGCAGACCACCGGCAACGGGTTGCTACGAACTGCTTACCAAATGACATTCAGCCCGGCGTAACCTGCAATTCCCGGTGTGCCGAATCCAAGTGCTTCGATGTATTGCTCGTTTGTTACATTGTCGATCCGGCCGAATAACTCCCAGCTGGGACCAAGCTGGTAACTGCCGGAGAGATTGAGCAACAGGTAGTTGTCCAGGACCGTACCGCCGTAGCGTACAGGTAAGTCCAGGCGATCTCCGACGACCAGCAGGGTGGCTTGCAGATTAGTCCGCTCATCTGCCGAATGTCGATGGTAAGTCACTCCTGCTTTGTGGTGCGGTCGGCGGGCCAGTTTCCCACCGAATTGCAGATCCTTGCTGTCCGTACATGTGTAATTGGCCGATAACGTGGATTGTTGTGTTAGCAGGCAAGTCCCGGTCACTTCCACGCCCGCGGCTCGTGCTCGCCCAATGTTCTGTAAGCTGAAAGTGGTGAAATCGAAATCGATCAGGTTGCGAAAATCATTGTGAAAATAGGTGGCATCCAGCACGATTACGCCCTCCAGCCATGACTGTTGGACCCCGATATCCCAGCCCTTGCTCTGTTCCGGTAAGAGTGCCGGGTTACCTCCTGCAAAAAAGTTCTCCGCAAGTGCCGGGGCACGAAAACCAGTGCCGATGCTGCCGTGAAATTCTCTTGCCGTGCCAGGATTTAGGTAACGGGTACTGACCCGATAGGTCGAGGCGTTTCCCGCGGCACTGTGACTGTCCCAGCGGAAACCAAACCCGGCAAACCAGTTCTCGGCCAACACCACCTGGTCCTGCAGATAGACGCCCGTATTGAATTGTTGCTGCTCTGGATTCACATCACTGGAGGCCATCTCATGCAAATAATCGACGCCGACCGTTACCAGTTGATTCTCTGTTAGAGTCACGTTGCTCTGCCAGTCTAGCTGTCGTGATTGGCCATGAAATTCGCTGGCTTCGAAGGAGTAGATCGTGGCCGTGTCCTGGCGCTGGTAGTCGGTCAAGCTGAAACCGACTTTGTTCTCGATCAGGCCGTCCCAGGATAAGGATCGAAGTTGGATTCGATTCATAAACTGCTGACTCAGATTTGCCCGTACCAGGTCATCGATAAGTCCCAGGGTAAAATCAAAGGAGTCGATTTCGACATCCCGGTCAATGTAGCGAAAGACATAGTCGACGTTAAAGTCCTCGCTCAGGTTCCAGCCAACACGCCCCGAAACACTCCCGTTACGATGTCGATCACGCTCCGAATTGCCGGTCAGGATGCTTGCAGACGAGATACCGTCGGTGTGCGAATAGGCGCCAGTGATGGAATAGTAGCTGGCCTGGTCGCCACCACTCACACTCAACGAGGTTCGTGCCGTGCCGAAACTGCCACCCATTCCACTGGCTCGAATTGTGGCAGGTCCCTCACCACGCCTGGTGATGATGTTGATCACTCCACCAATGGCATCGCTACCGTAAAGAATGCTCTGCGGACCTCGCAGAACTTCAATGCGTTGAATGTTATCAGCGGTAAGCGAGGAAAAATCAAAACCCCGGTTGGGATGACTGGGGTCGTTGATTGGCATACCATCGAGCAGCACCTTGGTATGTTGTGAATTCGCTCCCCGTAGAAAAACCGAGGTGGCACCACCGGGTCCGCCCGATCGAACGACGTCTAAGCCCAGTTTGCCACGCAATACCTCGGCCACACTCGATTGTCGTGATTGCCGGATTTCACTCTCCTCGATGACCGTATACGAACTGCCCACCTGGCTGGCATCGGTCTCAAAGCGATTGGGTGTCAGCAACGTATTGGCATCGAGCGGGTTGGCAGGAAACGCGTTAGGACGCCCCGGGACGACTGTCTCTGGTAATTCCACAACAGGGGGATCGTCCTGGAAACGGACCATCACCGCCGCTGAAGTTGAACCGCTTGCCGGGGACCCTTCCTGGCACCAACTGATCGACGATGGACCTACTCCTAGCACGAGCAAGCAAAGGACTAGTCGCAGGGCGAAGGGATGTCCGAGAAACGACTTGCTCATGGATCCAGAGGTTATAATAGAAGTGTTTTCTAACTGCCATCCGCCGACAGCAGACTTCGCGCAGAGAAACGGGCCGTGTACTGAGAGATCGGCATGATTTCCTATCGTCAACCCCTTTGATCCGAAATGAAGAAAAGGCTTGCATAGTTTGCCCAAGTTGCAGGGATTCGACTGCTAGCAGTTGTCGGCCGGAGGTGACCAGGCGGTACCCTTGCCTCGACGGGATGGGTCGGTTTTACTGCAAGAGATC
>JAYGDG010000879.1:0-13048 GCA_046583015.1 Pirellulaceae bacterium
ACCATGGATTTTTCCTGTGGCAACCTGATCTACTTAAGCGATTTAACGGCAACCCAGGTGGAGTGGATACCCTATTTGGGAACGCGTCTGGCCAGCGGTCGCTTGAACAAGCTTTATGAGCCTCGCAAGGATCGCAGTTTCAGTGGCCAGCCTCTGCAACTTGGCAACCAGACCTACCAGAAAGGGCTGGCGATTCACAGTCGCACCACGCTGGTCTACCGTCTCACAGATGCTCACAAATCATTTCAGGCGGTGGCTGGTATTGATCCGCTTATGGGAGATAATGGTCACGTAGAACTCGTCATCCATGGTGACGAGAAGGAGTTGTTTCGGCAGGCGATCAGCGGCAAGGACAAACCAATCTCGCTTGATCTCGACATTACGGGAGTACGACGACTTTCCATCCTGGTTGATTTTGGCCAGCAATTGGATATCGCCGACCATCTCCATTTGTGCAATGCAAGGATCACTAAATGAACCGACTTAACCGCTGGTGCATTTACTCACTGACACTGGCCGCCACAACTGGCATAGCAGAACCGTCAGGGTTGCTAGCTCGGGAAATTCCTGAGGCAGTCGTGAAGGCAGAGCAACAACGAATCCAGGCCATTGCCCGGGCGACCACCAGTGCGGTTTCCGTCTTTGCTAATGGTGGCAAGGGTGGTGGTTCGGGGGTCGTCATTACACCCGACGGCTATGCCTTGACCAATTTCCATGTTGCCAAACCAGCCGGTTCCGCCATGAAGTGCAGCATGTCCGACAACCGCCTCTACGACGCGGTCATTGTTGGTATCGACCCGGTTGGTGACGTCGCCATGATCAAGTTGTTGGGGCGCGATGATTTCCCCTGTGCCACACTGGCTGACAGTGATCAGGTCCAGGTGGGCGACTGGTGTTTCGCGATTGGAAACCCATTCCTGCTGGCAACCGATTTCCAGCCAACGGTCACCTACGGCATTGTCTCGGGCGTCCATCGATACCAGTATCCGGCTGGCACCTTGCTAGAGTATGCCGACTGCATCCAGACCGATGCATCGATTAATCCCGGCAACTCCGGCGGTCCCTTATTTAATGCCAACGGCGACCTGATTGGCATCAACGGTCGAGGATCTTTCGAGAAACGCGGCCGAGTTAACGTGGGAGTCGGCTACGCCATTTCCATCAATCAAATCAAACACTTTATGGGATATTTGCGCAGTGGCCGGATCGTCGACCACGCCACGCTCGGTGCCACGGTAGCCACGGACGAACGTGGCCGGGTGATTATTTCGAATATCCTGGAATCCTCGGATGCCTATCGTCGCGGACTGCGATACGGGGACGAAGTTGTCTCTTTTGGCAACCGTCGCATCACGACAGTCAATGGATTCAAGAATGTCTTAGGAATTTTCCCGCGCGGCTGGCGGGTCCCGCTGGAATACCGGAGAGACACGGAGACCGTTGAGACTTTCGTGCGCCTGTCCGGCGTCCATTCACCCGAACAACTGCTGGCCAAGATCCAGCGACCGGCCCAACCCGGACCAGGACCAAATCCGGACAAGCCCAAAGACAAGCCCAAAGACAAGCCGGACGACAACAGGAAGCCACCTCGGCCCCAAGCCGGCCCGGCACCAAAAATCCCTGCCCACGTTGCCAAGTACTTCAAAGCCCGACGTGGATATGCGAATTACTACTTCAACCTGCTAAATCGGGACCGTATCTGGAATCGATTCAGCGAAGAAACCGACTGCCTGCATCTCAACGGTAAATGGACGTTGTCCGGTACGATCCCAAATCGTGGCGATGTCGAAATCATCCTGGACCAGGAAGAGATTCGAGCTGACTTCCCGCAAGGACAGGTGAAAGTTGATTTAACGAAAGATTTTGATACCCAATTAGCACCGGCAGGAAGCGGCGGTTTGCTAGTGGCCTTGCAAGTCTGGAAGAAACTGCTGACAGAAGGACCGGCTCGATTCGGTGACGTCTACTACCTGGGTACCGCTCCCGTTCTCAACCAAGAGGGCCTCTTCGATGTACTGATCGGCACACGCAACGTGGTCGAAACACGCTTCATGTTTGATCCGCAGTCCGGGCAAATGATTGGCCTGGAGATGTTTCCGGATTTATCCCTAGATCCCTGCGAAATCTTATTCACGGATTACCGTGATGTTCAGGGGCGATCCTTGCCACACTTGCTCAAGATTCGCTACGGAAATAATGATTTTGCTCAAATCCAATTGACTAATTACGCACTACCGCAGGCTAGTGCCGAGAAAAAAAGTCCCTAACACCGCTCCGGCCAACAGCTAACAATGGCAACAACCATGTTCCAACTCAACCACTACACGACAAAACGCAGCCTGGCATGTCTGCTCGGCACCGCCTTGCTGCTGTTCGCCGCAAAGCCCAGTCTCAGCTACGGCCAGGGAACTAGTTTTTCGTCGGTCTCGATTGGTGTCCAGCCGAAAATAGTGAAAATCTATGGCGCCGGTGGCATCAAGGGTTTGGAGGCCTACCAGAGTGGTTTCCTGATCTCCGAGCAGGGGCACATCCTGACCGTCTGGAGTTACGTACTCGATACCGACTACATCACGGCCGTTCTTAACGACGGTCGCAAGTTCCAGGCCAAGCTGGTCGGAGCTGATCCGCGACTGGAAATTGCCGTGCTGCAGGTTGAGACTGATCGACTGGATTTTTTCGCTCCCAAGGCTGCCATCGACCTGGAAGCAGGCGACCGAGTCCTGGCGTTCAGCAACCTCTTCGGAGTCGCTACGGGTGATGAACCGGCAAGCGTGCTGCACGGCATCGTTTCGGCCAAGACACCCCTGGATGCGCGACGTGGTGCCTTTAAGACTACCTATCGAGGTCCGGTATTGATCGTGGATGCCATGACCAACAACCCGGGAGCTGCCGGGGGAGCGCTGACCAATCGGGAAGGCAAGCTGGTTGGCATCCTGGGCAAGGAATTGCGTAATGCCTTGACCAACACCTGGCTCAACTATGCGATCCCCATGTCCGAGTTGAACCAGGCGATTGATGACATCCTGGCTGGCAAAACACGGCCCCGCAGCGTCGACGACTCCGTTAAACGACCCGACCACCCTCATTCGCTACATAAGTTGGGCATCCTGCTGGTCCCAGACTTACTGACAAAAACACCACCCTTTGTGGACCGCGTCCGAAGTAATTCTGCGGCAGCCAAGAAGGGGCTCAAGGCAGACGATCTAATCCTCTTCGTCAACGACCGGATGGCCGAATCGTGCAAGACACTGAAAGACGAATTGTCGTTAATCGACCGGATTGATAGCGTGCACTTGATCATTCAGCGCGGCCAGGAATTGCTAGAATTAGAACTCAAGCTCGCGGACGGAACATAACTTCACTCCCGACGTACGAGACAAAATATGAAAACCCGACTTCTTTCCCTGCACCCTGCCGACTCTCAGCGCCCCCTCTTGCTAGGGCTCGCTGGCCTCGTCATGTGGGCTGCCATCGTTACCGATGCCCGTGCCCAAAGTACGATTGGCGAACAAGAAGAACAGGTTATCAAGCAGGCGGTCAACTCAATTTCAGCTTCGGTGGTACGGATTGAGACGCTCGGTGGTCTGGAAAAAGTGGGACAGGTACTGGTCGGTACCGGACCTACCACGGGACTGGTTGTCTCCTCTGATGGTTACGTCCTTTCCAGTGCCTTCAATTTTATTCAACAACCCTCATCGATCCTGGTAACTTTGCCCAATGGCAAACGTGCAGCGGCACAAATCGTCGCTCGCGACCGCAGCCGCATGCTGGTCTTACTCAAGGTAAACACCGACCAGCAATTGACGCCAGCTGTGCCCGTGCCACGTGACCAGATGCAAGTGGGACAGTGGACGATCGCCGTCGGACGGACATTCGATGCAAAACGCTGCAATGCTTCGGTAGGTATCCTCAGTGCCAAGAATCGCATTTGGGGGAAATCGATTCAAACCGATGCCAAGATTTCACCAACCAACTATGGAGGTCCACTCGTGGACCTCCAGGGACGAGTCCTGGGAATCCTGGTCCCCCTTTCACCGCGACAGCAAGGTGAAGTTGCCGGCGCCGAATGGTATGACTCAGGGATCGGTTTTGCAGTCCCACTGACTGATGTGCTGCCTCACCTGGAAAAGCTTAAAGCAGGTACCGACCTGTATCCTGGCTTGATGGGAATCTCGCTCAAGGGTAAAGACATTTACGCGGATCCAGCCATCGTGGGCGTCTGCCAGGCCAAGTCACCGGCCTATAACGCCGGGATCAAGGTCGGTGACCGGATCATTGAAATCAATGGGCAACCGATCGCTCGACAGGCCCAATTGAAACACGCCCTGGGATCTCAATATGCCAAAGATGTCGTGCACGTCGTACTGATGCGTGGCAAAGAACGCAAAGAAGTCGATGTCACCCTGACCGACAAGCTGGAAACCTATCAGCATCCCTTCCTGGGACTGCTGCCCGCACGTCATCCAAGCGATCAACCGGGTGTACTCGTCCGGTTCGTTTACCCCGATAGTGCTGCCAGCCAGGCTGGCGTGAAAGCGGGAGACATCATCCTGGCACTGGAACAGACCCCTGTAAAAAATGCTGCCGAATTACGAACGGCCGTGGCCAACGCAGAAATCAAGCAAACGGTGACCCTCCAGGTCAAACGAGGCGACCAGACGCAAACCCTCAAGGCAACACTAACCGAATTACCCGCCAGTGTTCCCGCCTCGGTGCCTCCGGCGCAAGACGTTGCGGGGGACATCCCGGCGGATCGTCCGGCAGTTGGAATGATCGAAATCAAGATCCCGGAAGAAAAAAACACCTGCCAAGCTTATGTCCCGGAAAACTACCATCCAGACGTTGCTCATGGTGCCGTGGTGTGGTTGCATGAACCGGGAACCAAGAAAGAAGATCCCGTCATTGAACAGTGGAAAGCAATCTGTGAGCGCGAACACCTGATCCTGATTGCTCCTCGCTCGCTAGACCCGGCCCGCTGGCAAGTGACGGAAGTCGCCTTTGTCCGCAAGGTCCTGGAAGACGTACTGGCCAACTACCATATCGATCCCACACGGATTGTCGCCCATGGTCGCAAGGCCGGTGGGGCCGTGGCCTATTTGACGGCTTTTGAACATCGCGACCTGATTCGAGCTGTCGTTCCGATTGATGCCGCCGTACCCCGTCGCAGCCCGCTAAAACCGAACGATCCCCTGGAACGATTGGCCATCTACTCGTTCACCCCGGTGGGATCGAAGTTGAGCAAACCAATCCAGGCATCCCTGGCTCAGCTCAAGAAGATGAAGTATCCGGTGCAGGACATCGCGCTCGCTAACCCCCAGGGAAAACTCTCCGACGTCGACCTGGAAGCACTGGTCCGCTGGATCGATACGCTAGACCGTATCTAGAATCTCCAGGCCGCGGACAGACCCGTTTCATGGCCCGTGGGAGCGCTGGTCGTTATCAGATGCGTCTGCTGGTGACTTGCTGGCAGTCGGAGCCTTGGATGCCGAGGTCGACAGCGGGTCCCAAAGCCATTGCCAGGCCCGTCGCAAGCCAAATGCGACCAGCATGCCCACGCCCAGTACGGTGAGCGGAACGACACTGGCCTTGCTGATGCCAGCCACTACGAGGGCAACGAGCATCAGCAGC
The DNA here is from genome assembly GCA_046583015.1 of Pirellulaceae bacterium. Taxonomy (GTDB): domain Bacteria; phylum Planctomycetota; class Planctomycetia; order Pirellulales; family Pirellulaceae; genus JAZADA01. The sequence continues at coordinate 5,629 of JAYGDG010000879.1, forward strand.
GTTCCCTTTCCAGACATGTTCTTGAACAGACCATGCAATTCTGGCAAGGCCAGCCAAAGAGCACCGGTGACCAGCCCCATCCGCATCAGGATGGGAGCTACCGTATCAACCGTAGCCCGCTCACCAAAGTAGCGAGTCAGCACCCAGGCAATCATCAGGCCAATACTGCCGAGGCCGATCAGGGCGCGTCGCAGTGCGAAGTCGGCGTCGGGGCTTGAACCTTGCTGGTTCATCCGATTTTTTCTTTCAACTCGGTCAGCAATCTGACAGCAGCACCAATTTCTTCCTTTTGACGCTCAGGTTCCTGGGCAATTTCACGTTCGATCGTCAGTGGCCCGGTGTACCCTAAGTCATCAAGCGTGCGCAAATACGTTTCCATACCCACGTCCCCGTCTCCTAGAGGAACTTCCGCTCCCCACTCCTGCCCGGGATTATCTGCCCAGGTACCATCCTTGCAGTGCACACTGCGAACAAAAGCGCCCACCTTCTTGAGTGCTTCAATCGGTTCACCCGTGCCGTAGAGAATCATGTTGGCCGGATCGAAATTCACGAACAGGTTGTCTCGCTCAACGTCTGCAATAAACTGCAACAAACCGTCGGCGCTCTCCTGTCCCGTCTCCAGGTGGACATTCTGACCATTACCTTGAGCATGATCGCAAACCTCTCGCATCACGTCTGTAACCTCACCATAGAGGGGATCTGACGAATCGTGCGGGATGAAGCCCAGGTGCAAGGCAACGACCGAACACTGCAGCAGGTGAGCAAAATCGGCAATCTCTTTCATCTCCTGGGTACGAGCTGCCCTTGTCTCCGCTGGGACCAGGCCCACAGTTTGAGCAACGGTTGGGATGTCCGCGTAACTTTCTCCCTCAAAACCACCAAAAACGGCGGTCAGCTGGATCCCCATCGAATCCAATCGCTGCAAGAATGCGGAGGCATTCTCTGGCGTTCGTGTCGATGCTGCCGGGGCATGCAACTGGATTGTCGGCACTCCCAGTTCCTGGGCCACTTCCAACTTGACACCCAGTCCAGCATCAACGCTGGTAAACACGCCGATTGGCCATTTTTCCATGGCTCACATCTCCTCGTTAAATAAGAGTTCTTGGTTGCCGTTCATTCTTAGGCCGGCTTGGTCAAAGCAGTCCGTTCGGCCTTGGTATCACTCCCATCAGGAGTTTCGTCGGAATCGATGTCATACCAGGAATCCTCGAACTTGAGAAAACCGCCTTGGCCCTTGTTCGCGTTCCTGATGGCAACATTTGATGTCAGGGCAATCACGGCGTCACCGAGGGCGACTTCCGGCTTGCATTTTGGCACCACCTGTGCTTCTGACAGCTTGTTCTGAGGATTCTCCCGGACGCAATAGGCCCAATGCTCAATCTCTTCCGCATAGCCACGACTGACCGGCCCAGTCGACTCGGCTGCCTTGGCCACAGGCCCTGCGTCACCACTGGCCTGGGTATCGAGCGTGGGACCGCCGGCGTCGTTCTTAACGCCAACTTTCGTCGTCGTGTTCGATCCGCCGTACAACATGACTTCTTTTTCACGTTCCAGGATCAGCGTTCCCTTGGTCCCCATCACCACTTCGCCATATCCTCCAAAGCCATTGCCCATGATGGAGGAATAGGTAACCACGATCTTCTTGTTGGGATCTTTGTCCCAGTTCGGAATACCACCTCCAGAGGGAATCTTGTTGACAACGTCCTTGTAACCAACATCGAATTTTGGATCGTAGCCTGGCCCGGGAAATTCAAAGGCACAATAGACATGATCCTCCGCCTCCCGGTCAAAGGGAAAGACATGGCGGCCGCCCACAGCGTGCACGGTCAGGGGATGTGATTTCTTCTTGTCCCGCCTCAGGGCACTAATGAAAATACTGGCTGCGTCCAGCTGATGACTTCCTAATTCGGCCATCAGGCCACCACCGGTTCGTTCCCACAACCGCCATCGGCAAAGCTCTTCGAGGGCAGATCGCGGCCAGCCATCTCCCAGGTCGAAGTCACGATAGCCATGATTCTGGGCTTGTATTTTTTGGTCCGAATCCCAGGCCTTCCACTGCGCCAGTCGTTTCTCATAGAGAAACAGCTTGTCCGGATCTTTCTCGTTCTTGACCCGCCCTGTCAGGGAACGGATGGTGTCGGCGATCTTATTAATGCGATCCTTATCCGCTCCGCCACGCGGTATTTCACCACCAGGCAGTGGTTGTTGCCAGCTGTCTCGCCCCGGCAGGTTACCCCGATGCCATTGTGCTCGAATGTGGTGAATTTCTCCCAGCACCCCCCAGTTGATCAAGTTGACGGCATTGTCATAGAGGATGCTGTAGTGTCGTTGATGTCCGGTCGCCAGGTGCAATCCCTGCTCGCTGGCCACGCGACCCATCACCTTGCACTGGGCAACATTATGGGCCATCAGTTTTTCGGTCAGGACGTGTTTGCCGGCCATCATCGCTTCCACCGCCACGCGGGCGTGCAGGTGCAAGGGGAGGGCAATAATGACCGCTTCCACGTCATCGTTTTGAAGCAGTTTATGGTAGTCATCCATGTAGACCTTCACATGCTTTTCCGCTTCCTGTCGGCTCTTCCAGCCATACTTCGAAAGCAAGCCCGGCCGCACGGCAATTGCCGAAGCGCTGGCCCAGTCTCCGTGAAAAGCGCGGTGCACGTTATAGGGACGGATATCGGCAATCGCGACCACTTGCACATATTCGGGATTGAGAGCACCGATCAGCACATTTCCTTCATCGCCGGTGCCAATGATCCCGACACGTACCGGATCAGCAACTTTGCCGTAATTGAAATACATGGCGCCCAAACCACCCCCGGAGACAGCCCCGGCGGCTACTACGCGTTTCATGAAGTCCCGTCGAGACACACCGATGACCTCGTAGTAATTCTCTCGACCGATTTCTTTTTCTTCTGGGCTGAGATTCATTTCGCCTCTCCCTGTTTGGGACGTTTCGATCGTCTCCATAACCAGTACGTAAAAAAGTCCAACCCTGCATATTGTCCCGCCCGCAAGGCGGCCAACAGGCAGAGCCCCAAGGCCTCAACAGCCTGGTAATAAACCGGGGCAGCTCCCACTGCTCCCGGGAATTGAGTCAACACAACCGACAGCAGGAAACAGGCACCGGCAATGGCTGCCGTCGAACTGAACAGTCCGACCACCAGGCAAACGCCGACCAGGATGTCGAAGTATGGCAAAAGGCGATCGACTGACCTGGAGTCGTAAAAACGTCGTCCCGGGTGTTTCATTTTCAACGGCTTCGCCGCCACGTTCGTGTTTGCCCCGAATTCTGGGGGAGGAGGAGTAGCAAGTTTTGCCAGATCAGACTGATAATCCGCTTCCAAATGCTCGATGGTTGCCAGCCAGCCGCGGCGACTGCCGGAGATTTCCCGCGCCAACGATTCGGACTGTCCACGCAGCGTGCTGACATCCCGCCGCGAAGAATCCCGTTGCTGAGTTCGCCAGCGTTCTAGTTGGCGAAAATATCGAATAATGTCCTCGTTATTGGTATCCAAGTACCACTTCAACTGCCCAACCCGCCGCTTCATGGCCCGCTCGGCAGCCTGCCGCTGTCGTTGGTTTAGCTTATAGCGTTTGACAACGCGGGCCCGGTAGTCATTCCAGCGCTCTGCAGTTGGCTTCTCACTGACCGTGCCGTTCACCTGGTTATAGCCCAAGCGAATGGCGCCATCCTCATCCCAGACCAGGCCCTTAAAGAAACCTGCCAGCGGACCGCGCGCATTGGCCAAAAACCCCTCGGAAGAAAAATCTCCCGTTTGGAGCTTGGTCGTCCCTTCGCTGAAAAAATGCCAGCCGGTACCAATCCGCAGTGCCACTAGGGCAACGATCGCGAGAGTTCCGAGTTGGCGAGCCTTGGCTGCAGTCAGTGGAATGTCCCCTTCATCGTTTAGCTGTTTCACGGGGAACCACAAAATCCCAAGTTCCCCGGCAAGTTTCCATTATGAACGATCTGTGACCGCTCGCCAACCGCGTCTTATCCGAGACCATTGACGGCCTCCAGACTGGCAACGAGCAGCCCCGAGACAACCAAGGTACGCTACCCACAAAGGCTTCTGCTTGGTACGATTCGGGCTACCAGCCGGCTAATTGGCCAAAGATATGCATTTTGGCAGGATGATCTTGCAACCCTCTGCTCAATTCGCTCTACCATGACCCTACGAACTGTCCTCTGCTATCCGGTGGAAGCCCACCATTGCCAGCAACTGGCCGCCGTTTCACCCCAGTTGGAAATCGTTGATGCAGGCCAGCAGCGGATTGCCGAAGAATTGCCAACCGCAGATATTTTTATCGGCCATGCCAAGGTACCGATACCCTGGGACGAAGTGGTCGCCGCTGGCCGCTTGCAATGGATTCAATCCTCGGCAGCTGGCCTCGACCATTGCCTGGTTCCCACCGTCGTCGAGTCCTCCATACAGGTGACCAGCGCTTCGGGACTGTTTGCCCACCAGGTAGCCGAGCAAACCATTGCCCTGTTGGCCGGCATCTATCGTGGATTGCCCACTTTTTTTCGTTCTCAACAGCAAAAAGAGTTCATTCGCCGCCCCACACGAGACCTGCGCAAGGCAACGATTGGTATCGTCGGCCTGGGGGGCAATGGCCGACGGATTGCAGAAGTGCTCTCGGTCTTTCAGACCCGGATCCTGGCCACCGATGTTTTCCCCTGGGATTGCCCAGCCTGCGTTGAGCAACTGTGGCCGGCAGATCAACTCGATGAGTTGCTATCCCAGGTTGATGTGTTGATACTCTGCGTACCACTAACGCCTGAAACCAAGGGTCTGATTGACCGCCACGCCTTGCAAAAAATGAGGCCTGGCAGCGTCCTGATTAATGTGGCCCGCGGTCCAGTGGTCGTTGAACAGGATCTCATTGAAGCCTTAAAGTCAAAGCACCTGCACGCCGCTGGTATCGACGTCACAGAAATCGAGCCGTTACCGACCGATAGTCCTCTCTGGGACCTGGAAAACGTCTTAATCACACCTCACGTTGGTGCGCAATCCGCTCGACGTGTCGACGATATGACCGATTTTGCCTGTGACAACCTGCGAAGATTTCTGGCCGGGGACCCGCTGGAAAACCTGGTCGACAAACAGCTGGGCTATCCCGCTCGGCCGAAGAATTAACAGCTGGCTAACATTTGGCAGTCGCAGCCAAGTGCTAGCATTTCATTTTCTCCCGAATGATCGGTCTAGGCGCAAAAAAGTGTGTGGGCTAAAATAGCTTTAGATTGGAGGTTGACTTCAATCACTGCTTAGAATTCTTGGACCTGCTGAAGTTATAGTACACCATGCTTACGACGATGCGTTTGGAACGCCTTCCCACCCTCTCACTGTCATCCGATAGACCACATCAACCTTGCCAAAAGTTGCTGGACAACTATCGAGAGATTCTCCATTCCGACCGTCAGCACTGGACAGCTCATTATCGCCTCATGAGGCGGTTAGGGTCGGGTGGCCAGGGGGTTGTTTATCTTTCGGAGCGACGTGGTGCTGACGGATTCACGCTGCCAGTCGCTCTGAAGGTATTTTCTCCGGAACGTTACGATTCCGAGCACAGTTACGAAGAGAGCATGAGTGAGATTGCTCGCGTGGCGGCTCACATAGCTCTGATTCAGCACGACAATCTGCTGGCGGTTCATAATTTCGTTGACCGCAACCGAATTCGGATGCTGGTGATGGAGTGGATAGAAGGTTACGATCTGCGGAAGCTGTTAGTCCCCAAGACGGTCAATCAGATTGAGCAGCGTGTCAGTAAACGGCGCTGGCAGCACATCAATCGGTTCATTGTCACCGCGGGTCCCAAGCAACCGCGTTTTCAACCTGGCATGGCGGTTGCGATTGTCCGGGATTGCTTGTCTGCTCTCGCTGCTTTGCACCGCAATCGAATTGTTCACGGTGATATCAAGCCGGGCAACATCATGCTCAAGCGTACGGGGCATGTCAAAATCATTGATACCGGATCCGCCTTTGAAATAGATGCTGCACCCGGCAAACGCGGTTGCACTCCCTCCTACGCGGCACCGGAGGTTTTGGAAGGGAAAGACATTACTCCGCTAAGTGATTTAGCTTCGATCGGGTACGTGTTAATCGAACTGCTGGCTGGGCAAGCGCCCTTCAGTGGCATCAATAACTATCGCGAGTTGCTAGAAGCCAAGCGGATGTTACCGCACCAACTGGAAACGATCTTACCCGAGGAGATCACCTCCAATTCAATCCTGATGAACTTCTGCCAACGGCTGATTGCCTGGGATCCTGCCCAGAGATTTGCCAGTGCCGAAGCAGCTGAACTGCTGGATGAAGGAGCCGCCGACTTTCACAGGCAACTGGTCCTCAGCAACAATGCCAGCGAATACAGTAACGAGATTCGCGTCTGGCTCGAAGAGTTGCACGAACTGGAAGAGACCGGCGCTAGCGATTTTACCATCTAGCAGGCTTGCAGCGGACTCCAGAGCCCCTGTGAAGATGCCGCTGGTTCTGGCACAATCAGCAGCGCGGGACAAACATCTTGTCTCGCCACAGATCCTGGCGGGGAGCATCTTCTGTTGATGCGTGTTTCCATCATCATTCCGGCACTCAATGAAGCGGCGGTGATCGAGCGCGCCATTGCGGCTGCCTGGCAAGCGCGTGCCCACGAGGTCATCCTGGTGGATGGCGGGAGCCAGGACCACACCGTCGCCCTGGCAGAAGCGGCTGGCTGCCAGGTCATCATCTCCAGCCCGGGACGAGCTCGCCAGCAGAATATGGGAGCCGCCCAAGCCACCGGAGACGTCTTGCTGTTTCAGCATGCCGACAATTGGCTAGACAAAACGGCCCTTACTCAAATCCGTACCGCTCTCCAGCAACGCAATGTAATCGCCGGAGCTTTTGAGCAACGGATCGCATCGACTGGCCGTCTCTACCGCTGCCTGGAGCGGGGCAACGCCTGGCGAGCACGCTGCTGGGGATTGCCATACGGCGACCAGGGGATTTTTCTGCGGCGCCAGGCATTTGAGCAACTGGGCGGGTTTCCCGACGTGCGACTGATGGAAGATATACTGCTAATGCAACGAGTTCGGCGAAAACGACGCCCCGTGTTGCTGGCAGGCCCTATTCACATCGATGCCCGCCGCTGGCAACGCCATGGGATTGTACGCCAAACGCTCCGCAACTGGGCCTTGCTAACAGCTCTGCGGCTAGGGGCGTCTCCAGACGACCTGCTCCGATTCTATCCGCGCCACGATCAATCGGCTTCACAAGCCTGACTCCACGAACTCAAGCACCGGGCGGTTTGAGTTCGTAGCGGCGAATTTTTCGATCGAGTGTCGAGCGTTCGATCCCCAGGATGCCGGCAGTCCGACTCTTATTCCAGCCTTCCTGCTTGAGTGTAATGGCGATATGCCGCGCTTCCATGTCGGCCAATG
>JAYGDG010000068.1:0-4159 GCA_046583015.1 Pirellulaceae bacterium
CGTAATGCCTGCCGTTGACCAGCAGACGGGACGCATCCTGATGCAAGCTCCTGGGTCCCTGGCGCTGAGCCCCAACGGGCATGGTGGCATGCTGATGGCCTTCGCAAAACACGGTTGTTTGGATGATGCCCTGCAACGCGATGTGAAGTACCTGTTTTATGGACAGATCGACAATCCCCTTTTACCGATCTGCGATCCCAGGCTCATCGGCAACCACGTACTGGCCGATTCCGAAATGTCAACGCATCTGATCAGGAAATCCTCCGCGGAGGAAAAGACAGGAATCGCAGTGCTCACGGGCGACCAGTTACGCATTGTCGAATATAGCCATGTGCCAACCGCCATCGCCACGCAGACCGATGCGGAAGGAGAACTGGCCTTCTGGGCCGGCAGTATGGGAACCCATGTCTTTAGCACCAACTTACTGAGCCGTGCCACCTCCCTGACTGATATCTTGCCCTATCATGCCAGCAGGAAAAATGTACCGTGTCTTGATAGCACCGGTACACTGGTCACTGCGGAAACCACCAATGCCTACAAGTTTGAACGTTTTATTTTTGAGCTGGCAACGGTAGCTGAAAACCCAATCCTGGTGGAAGTCGATCGGCAAGAATCCTTTGCACCCGTCAAGAATTCCAGCACCGATGGTATGGATACACCCGAGACAGCGAGACGGATCATGAGTAACCTCTATCGAAGCTGGCTAACCGCAGCCGGAATCACGGTAGCGCCGGACGTGGAAATTGAAATCGACCCGAGATGGGCCTTGGATCAAGCCGAAGTAGCTGCCAAACTGACAGAAACAACCACGATTGATAGCGCGACGTATTTTCATCCTTAATTTGTGCTGGACCCGATTACGCAATGTTACATGCCATGATCATGGCTGGTGGAAGTGGTACCCGCTTCTGGCCCGCCAGTCGAGCTAACCTGCCGAAACAGCTGCTGACACTCAGCGGTACTCGGAGCATGGTCCAGGAGACCGTTGACCGGATCGTACCACTGGTGCCGGTCGAGCGAATCCGCGTGCTAACAAACCAGCGCCTGGTGGGGACAATCCAGGAACAGCTGCCCGAGTTATCGGCCGGCTCAATCCTCGGCGAACCGTGTAAGCGAGACACGGCACCCTGTATCGGCCTGGCCGCCTTGCTGATCCAGCAGGAAGATCCTGAGGCAACCATGGTCGTGATGCCGGCTGATCACGTGATCAGTCCAGCAGATGTCTTTTGCCAGGCTATCGAGCATGCGGCTGGGCTGGTCGATTCCACGCCCCAACAGATCGTCACCTTTGGGATTCGCCCTAGCTATGCTGCTGAATCTTTTGGTTACATCGAAAGCGGCCCCTTGCTGGAGTCGGCTCAGCCAGGCAGTCCGGCCACTTACCAGGTTCAACAGTTCCGCGAAAAGCCGGCACTGAGCGTTGCGGAAGAATATCTTCAAGCTGGCAACTTCTACTGGAACTCGGGTATTTTCGTCTGGAAAGTTGCCGCGATCCTGCAGGCACTCAGGGACTTCGAGCCGACCATGTATCAGCAACTGGAGGAAATCGTTGCGGATGCTAAAGAGAGTGATCTGGAGACGGTTCTCAATGAGAAGTTTCCTAGTATTGAAGGAAAATCGATAGACTATGCCGTGATGGAAAAATATCCCGAGGTACTGGTCGTGGAGGCACCTTTTCAATGGAGCGACATGGGAAACTGGCAATCACTGGCTGCCATGCATGAAGCGGATGAAGCCGGGAATGTCGTACTGGGAAAACACCTGGGCGTGGCTTCGGGAAACTCCATTATTCATTCCACGGGTGACCACCTGGTCGTGACGGTCGGCCTGGATGATATCATTGTCGTTCACACAGCGGATGCCACGCTCATTGCCAGCAAGCAACAGGAAGAATCAGTCCGGCAAATCGTTGAACGCCTTGAAGAAAAAGGATGGGATCAGTATCTCTAGCGAAACCCGCAACGGGGCTCAGTACGGCTGGAAATTTCAAATAATCTCCACGGGTTCCTTCTCCAGGAATTGGTATGCCTAATAAACTCTTGCTAACCGTCACTCAACCATCACGGCATTGGTTCGCAGCGCCAGCCGTGGCCCTGGCAGTACTGGTGGGGTTGAGCGGTCTCTGGACGGCTCCGGTAGCAGCCGCTCCGCCAGCAGACCAAAAAAAATCCTCGCCTTCGATCAAATTGCCGACCCTCGGAGGCACTCAGTTTTGGACCGATCAAGTGGTCTTTCACGACTGGCGGATTCAACGCAATCATCTGACCAGGCATTATCGTTTGCTTGACAGCAAGAACTACCGCCATACCTGGGGCAGCTTTGAGCACTGCCAGGAAACCCTCAAGAAGTTGAAAACAGAGTTGAAATTACCAGCCATCGAGGGGAAGGTTGTCATTGTCCTGCACGGGCTGGGCCGCACTCGCAACTCGATGAATACGATGAAAGAATACTTGCAGAAGCACAGTAACTACACGGTGCTAACTATGTCGTATGCCAGTACGCGAGCCAACGTTCAGACTCACGCCCAATCGCTGGCCCAGGTCATCAAGGGCTTGCCACAAGCCAAGGAGATCAGTTTCGTGGCCCATAGTTTGGGAAACCTGGTCATTCGGCGCTACTTGCACAACGCAAAAACACGCAAGGTGACAGGACCAACCCTGGGTTCTATCGTGATGCTGGCTCCACCAAACCAGGGATCTGCCATGGCACGGCGGTTTAAGGACAGCAAACTGATCCGCACCGTCTGGGGCCCCAGTGGTGATGAGATTGCATCCCACTGGCCCACCTTGTCACGTCAATTAGCAGTGCCGGGCTGTCCGTTTGGGATCATCGCGGGAAAATCGGAGAAGACCGTGCTCGACAACCCGCTGATTACTGGCGGCGACGACCTGGTTGTCACCGTTGCAGAAACGCGGCTGTCCGGTGCACGTGACTTCCTGGTCGTCCCGGCTGTCCACACCTACTTGATGGACCATCCGCAAGTTCACCGTGTTACGTTACGCTTTCTAGAGCATGGCTACTTTCAGTCAGAATCCAAACGACAACCGATCAAGCCAGCTTCCCCTAAGAAACCATGACAGCATCCCTCCCTGCAAAAGGTCGCCTGGTTGGCATCGATTTCGGCACGGTCCGCATTGGAATCGCCATCAGCGACGCCGAACATCGTTTGGCCAGTCCTTACGAAAACTACACCTGTCGCGATCGGGAAGCGGATGGTCAGTATTTCGTCGAGTTGATAGCGGCTGAAAACGTGGTGGGATTTGTGGTTGGTTTACCGGTACACGGTAGCGGTGAGGAAAGCGCCAAGTCACTGGAGGCTCGCCAGTTTGGTCGCTGGCTGACGGAAATCACAGCACTGCCGGTTACTTTTTACGACGAGCGTTACACCACAGCACAGGCAGAACAGATGCTGGCCACCGCAGAACTGACAAGTAAGCGGCGTAAGAAGCGGCTGGACATGGTAGCAGCGCAGATTATTCTGGCCAGTTACCTGGAATCCTCCGGCCAGGACAATGGGCCACCGCCTCCCCTGGATCATTAAGGCGAATCGAAAGCAGGCCATCAGCACCGGATCACTAATTGCCGGGGCTGTTCTCTTCGTTCTTCTTGGATGCTTGCTTCATCGTTTCGATGAGCGGTACAACCAGCGAGCTTGGTAACGCATAAGTCGAGATCCTGCCGGCACGGGCAATGTTAATACCAACTGCTTTACCATTGAGATCAACCAGTGCTCCCCCACATTCTTTCGGCTGCAGAACCGTATCGTGCTGCAGAACCGTTGGAAATCCACTACGCCGTTTACTCAAGGGACCACCTAGTTTATCCTGCGGAACAGCCTGCCTGGTTGGATTTAAATCGCCAATTCGCCCTAAGATCGCCTTGATCGATAACATCTCTTCGCCACGACGAATTTCCAGTTTAACTTGTTCACCTGGTAAATGCTCACCAACTGTCTTCTGCATCATTTCCAGGTTCTTCATTTCTTGACCGTTGACCTTGATAACAACATCACCACGGCGCAGGCCAGCTCTTTGACCGCCGCTGTCCGGCATAACCTCTGCAATGCCGACACCTTCGTCCCTTTCTTCGAGGAACACACCCAGGACACCCCCCTTAATCTCCAGTGGTGCCTCCAAGCTCAGTACGCCAATGGCCAATG
>JAYGDG010000172.1:0-2223 GCA_046583015.1 Pirellulaceae bacterium
GAGCGGATCGTTTTTGTAAATAAACCGACCGATGGAATAGTCAGGATCATTCCTTCCCTGGTTAGAAAGTCGACCCAACAGGGACCTGTATCGGCAGTTTACTTGCCAGAATCGGATCCCGTCGAGGTGGCGGCGGTGGCCTTTGCCGTTCCCTTGCTCGTGGAGGTGATTGATCCGGATCGGGCCAAGGATTCTGGCAGCACGATCACCGTCGCCTTGCAGACTTCTGGGGGTTCCAAGGTGGTTGTGGAATGCGTCATTAGCAGTTCTCATTCCGACCTGCCCCAAACGGTGACTGGTAACCAGGCCCTGGTGGCGGGACGTTTTGTCGGCCAGGTCATCATGCAACTGGGCAGCAAGGATAGTCCGCTTATTATTCCACTTACGGGCGATATGCCCCGTGGGCTGATCGGCCGGGTTCATGACGGTAGTGAAGATGCGGAGAGACTTCCCGCGCTGGTTGCCATGGTTCTGAATCTCACCGGTGACGATACGATTACGGTCCAGTACCAGGACGAGATCAATCTTTCCGGTAAGCAGGCGGTCCGTGATCATGCCGGTAGGCTGGTTACCACGGGAGAATTGCAGGTGACGGATCGGGAATACGAGGAAGTCATGGAGCAACTCCATGTTGGTGAGAAGTTGTTCCTGAAGGTTGAGGATCCTGATCAGGATGTTTCTAATGAACGCGATAGTATCCAAGTTACCATTAGCACGAAACTTGGCGAGAAAGAGATCGTGCAGCTGTTCGAGACAACGGTACACAGTGGTGAATTTACAGCGGCCTTTGAACTCAAGGCGGTCGCCACTCCAACTGCCGGCAACCTGGACCCGAAGGATTCTTTTATTGAATCGTATTTCGGAGACATTATTACTGCGACTTATTCCGATGTGCGATCTGCCGATTCAACGGAACCGGTAGATCTGCAGCAGGAACTTCCCGTGGTGGTGGGGACCAACGGCCTGGTGAATGCCTTTACCAAGGCCTTCAATGACGAGAGCCTGGCCGTTGAAACAAAATTCAGGATTGCTGAAAGCTATTTCGAGCTATTCAAGAGTCACAAGCAACTGGAGCGAAACGACGAGCAGACAGCCGATCTGGAAGCGGGACGGCGGATCTTGAACGAAGTGATCGAGGATTATCCCGATCCCAAGTATGTGCCACGCATTTCTTACCTGCTGGGACAATTTTCCCAGGAACTGGAACAGTGGAAGCAAGCGATTCGGTCGTACGAGGTGATTTTGCAGCAATACGGGGATCATACCCTGGCCCCGGATGCTCAGTACAAGATGGCCCAGTGTTACGAGCAGTCGGGCGATTTTGACGAGGCCCTGGAAGCTTATGTAACGCTCGCGGCCACGTATCCCAAGAGCCCGCTGATTGCCAGCGTGATGATTCGTATTTCAGATTATTTTTACAAGACCGAGGACTACAAGATCGCTGCCCAGGTGGGAGAAAAGTTCTTGGAACGCTTCGACGGCCACGAACATGCCGCCCGCATGGCCTTCCGCGTTGGACAATGTTACTACAAGAATGAGCAATTCAAGGACGCCGGGGTCGCGTTTGACCAGTTTTCCAAGATCTTCCCGGAAGATCCGCTGGCGGCGGATGCCATGTTCTGGAGTGGTGAGAGTTATCGCATGGGGAAGAATGATCTGTTTGCTTTCCGACGTTACTATCGCTGCCATACAGATTATCCGGCCAGCGAAGCGGCGAAGTACTCTCGTGGACGTTTGGCTTTGCCTGAAATGCTCAACCAGTTTGAAGCAGAAGCTAACAGTATTGAGAACGACAACTAGGGTGAGTGATTCAGCTCCAGGCTAAAGCGGGGATAAGACATTGACAGGCTTTCTACGATTAAACAAGACTCTCCACGACAGGGTTTCTGTAACGGCGTCATTGCTGCTGGGAATTTCTCTGTTGTTTTCCAGTGCTGCGGCCTTTGCACAGGATGACATTCTCGGTGACATTGAGGCGAAGGCCAAGAAAACAGAGGCCGCCGAGAAGTCGCCTGCAGAACCGTCGCTTCAGACGGGTGAAGGTGCGGAACCCACTCAGACGGATCAGCCGCCGGCCGGAGACAAATCGTCTCCTGGGAAGGATCAGCAGTCGGGTGATGAGTCGTCCGATGGCGAGGTACCGGCCAAGGAAGAATCGGGGAGCGAAGGGCCAGGCAGGTTTGCACAGTTCCTGGACTCAGGGGCACTTGGCCTGTTGCTTGC
>JAYGDG010000252.1:0-2916 GCA_046583015.1 Pirellulaceae bacterium
ATTGGGTCGGCCGCTGCGAGCGCGGTCCCGGCGCTGGTTGAGCGCCTGGATGACCAGGAGCCGGCGGTCCGGCAGGCTGCCAGCGACGCCCTGGTGTCGATTTAGATGGGGCGTACTTTTATCGGTTGGCTTGTGAAGTACTGCCTGATCTAGCGGCTGTTTTGTTTTGCTGTTTTTAACGCCCGAGCAGGCCATTTGCAGTAGCGTTTGCCAAACGGACCAACTCGAAGTAGATTGGAACCTTGTTAGTCGCTCCCGCCACCAGAGAAGCCGGTGGGAGACATAGATAGCCAACTCTCGAGAAAATGACAGGCCCGTTGTGAAACGTACCAGGATTTTCATCTTGTCGCTGACGCTGCTGATGTCGTTGGTGATGGCGGTCGGCCTCTTGGCCTGGCAGCGCGGACCGGGTCGGCGCCCCTCCGTTCGCAGCGACTATCCGACCTGGACCATCGAATCGGGTTTCAAGCATGACGTTTTTACCTTCGCCCGCATCCGTTACGATTCAGATAACAATTATGGCCGCGGTCGTCACTGGAGCAACGATTTTCCCGATTGCGACTGGAATTTTTCCGCCCGCCTGCAGGAACTCACATCACTGAAAGTCGATCCGGACGGTCACGTGATGCGGTTGACCGATAAGGAGCTTTTTGATTACCCGTTCATCTACATGTCGAACGTGGCTCGCATGATGCTCAGTGTTGACGAGGAAGAGGCTTTGCGCCGCTACCTGCTCAACGGCGGTTTCCTGATGGCGGACGATTTCTGGGCCCCCCGGTCCTGGCGACACGTGCGAGACCAAATGAAACGGATCTTCCCCGATCGAGAGCCCCGCGAATTGTCCCCCGACCACGAGATCTTTCACATAGTCTACGATTTAAAAGGGAAGCTGCAGGTCCCCAGTATTTTTGCCTGGCAGCAGGGGGACACGTTTGAATACTGGCACGGCGATCCCGAGGGGGACGAGGACCCGCACTTCTGGGGCTATTTTGATGATGACGGACACCTGATGGCACTATTTTGTCACAACAACGACATTGGTGACGGCTGGGAGCGGGAAGGTGAAAACCAGGAGTATTTTCATCGCTATTCCGAGCGGGTCTCTTATCCGCTGGGGATCAACATCATCACCTACGCGATGACCCATTGAGGTCGAAATCCTGTTCCTCTTAAAAATGATCGAACGTAAGGGATGCAATTGAAGATGCGGCAACAGGTTTTCAATGGTCTTGGGTTGCTGGTCTTGTTGGCCGGCCTGGGGCTAGTTTCTCCCCAGGCAAGCGGTGGCCCCACTCAAAGACTGCTGGGGCATCAGGGTGCGACCATCAGCGTGGCTTGGCGAGCGGATGGCAAAAGGCTGGCCAGCGGCAGCGTCGATAAAACGATCAAGATTTGGGAGACCGAGTCAGGCAGAGAAGTCCGCACGCTTTCCGGGCATACTAACTATGTTTACTGCGTGGCCTGGAGCCCCAGTGGTAAGAAGATTGCCAGTGCCAGTTATGACAAAACGATCAAGGTCTGGGATGCCGAGACAGGGGCCAACTTGGCCACGCTCAAGGGGCATACCAGTGCCGTGATGAGCGTGGACTGGAGCCCGGACGGCTCCCGATTGGCGACCGGCAGCCAGGATAAGATGGTCAAGGTCTGGGAGGTTTCCAGCGGTCGACTGCTCAAGACATACAAGGGACACACCGCCTTGGTGATCAGTGTCGACTGGAGCCCTGACGGCAAGAGACTGGCCAGTGGCGGTTTCGACAATATCGTCAGGGTCTGGGATCTGACTGGCGAGTCAGCATGCCAGCAACTAAGCGGGCACACGGATCCGATTGAGAGTCTGAACTGGGACTCTACCGGCAGCAGGCTGGCCAGCGCGGGGCGAGACAATGCGATTATTGTCTGGGATATTTCGTCTGGAAAATCGGTCCGCGTCTTTCGCGGTCACACGCTGAGGATTGAATGCGTTGCCTGGAGTCCCAACGACAAGCAACTGGCGACGGGAAGCCTGGATAAAACGGCCAAGGTCTGGGACGTGGCGACCGGGAAAGTGATCGTCACCTACAACAAGCAGACCGAACAGGTCCGCGGTGTTGCCTGGAAACCAGATGGCAAGAAACTGGCCATGGGCAGTGCCGACAGTACGGTCAGAATCTGGGACCTGGCTGAATACCTGAAGCCCTGAGACAGCAGACGTCTACTCCTCGGCCGCTACTTCTTCGTCTTCTTCGTCGGCTGGCTTGCTGCCACGGATCAACTGCCATCCGCCGACGGTGAAGGAAAGTCCCGTCAGTGTGAACAAGCCTAGCTTCAGGACACTTTTGTCCGACAAGGCCAGCAGACCGGCCATGAGGATACGAAGTGGTCGGTACTCAAAATCAGCAACCTCGAGCAGGTCAAGTTTGGCAAGCGCGGAGAAAATGCCGGCGAGTAACAAGAGAAGGCCCAGCAGCAACACCAGGATTCCCAGGAGACGTTTCAGGATCGCACCAATGATTTTCATATTGCTCTCGCCTGGCGTTAGACGCAGATGTCGCGGATCACGCGACCGTGAACGTCGGTCAGGCTTTCCTCGCGTCCCTGGTGGAAATAGGTTAGCCGTTCATGATCGAGTCCCATCAGGTGCAGCATTGTAGCATGGATGTCGTGGACATGCGCGCGATTGACGGTCGCTTCGAAGCCAAATTCATCCGTCTCCCCGTAGCTGATGCCCCCCTTCACGCCACCCCCGGCCATCCACATGCAGAAGCCATAGGGATTATGGTTGCGGCCCGGTGCGTTCTTCCCTTCGCTAAAGGGCATGCGTCCGAATTCTCCGCCCCAGACGACCAGTGTCGAGTCAAGTAAGCCCCGTTGTTCCAGGTCACCGAGCAGGGCGGCGATCGGCTGGTCAACTTCCCCCGCATGCTGCCCATGGTTGTT
>JAYGDG010000537.1:0-4886 GCA_046583015.1 Pirellulaceae bacterium
GGCTCGATGCCAGTCGGCAATGCCTGGGGCTGGCCCAGCCAACAGGTGGAAAGCGACGACACACTGGCCGCCATGACCGCCATGGGTGAACAAGTGGCCCAGGCAGCCGATAATTACCAGCAGATGGGACACCCGCTGGAAATCATGCATGACCTGTCACAAGGTTATAACGCCATCTCGCAGACAGCCAACCAGGGTTGTGGAATCAGTGAAGCGATGCCCAAGCTGGCTCAACTGGTCGCCGCCAGCCCGGTGGATGCCGCGGTCCATGACGCCTACGGAAAAGTCCTCGGCGAAAATTCCTACAACCTGCTGGGCAGCGATTACGTCAACCGCGACCTGAGCCATTACCTGGACGACGCGTTTGCCGGCGAAACGCTCGACCAGTACACGCTGCGCAGTCCCAAGGCAACCATGCCTCTCTACCGCCTGGTCGGGGCGCTCGATCCGCTGACCGATGGTGATCTTCCCACTCGCCTGGATGACGGGTTGCCGGAAACCCTGGGAGAATGGATCCTGCACGACCAGTTAACACACATGAAAATCAAGCTCAATGGTGATGACCTGCAGTGGGACGTAGACCGGGTCATCGCCGTGGAAAATGCTGCGGCCGCTGCCCAAGAAACACGTGGCTGCCAGCAATGGCACTACTCGCTCGACTTCAATGAAAAATGCGCCGACGTCCAATACGTGTTGGACTTCCTGGCCAAATTGAAAGAAAGTTCGCCAGCCGCCCTGGCCCGCGCCCAGTATATCGAACAGCCAACCCACCGGGATCTGAAAGCCAATCCGGAAAACCGCATGCACGAAGCGGCCAAGATCAAACCGGTCGTGATTGATGAATCCCTGGTCGACTACGAAAGCCTGCTGCTGGCCCAGGAGTTGGGCTACTCAGGTGTTGCCCTAAAAACCTGCAAGGGGCATGGAGAAGCACTCATAATGGGAGCCGCCGCACAAAAACGAAACCTGTTCCTCTGTGTCCAGGACCTAACCTGTGTCGGTGCCTCGTTCCTGCATTCAGCCAGCCTGGCCGCCCGTATTCCAGGGATCGCAGCCATCGAAGGAAACGGTCGGCAATATTGCCCGGCCGGCAATGCCCCCTGGCAAGCGTCTTACCCAGGGATGTTTGAACTGCAAAATGGAACTGTAGCCACCGGCGATCTTACCGAACCAGGAATCGGATTCAGCAACCCTGGCTAAGCCGCACTTAAACCAGTCCGTTGCGGACGGCCCAAACCGCAGCCTGCGTCCGGTCGGAAACACCTACCTTGCGCAGAATGTGTTGCACGTGTTCCTTGACCGTCTCGTAACTGATCTGCAACACCCCAGCAATCTCCTTGTTGGTCAGTCCCTGGACCAGGTATCGCAACACTTCACTCTCACGCTGCGTCAGCGGTACTTCCACGTCCGCATTTATGCGTGGTGTTGCCAGTGCACCAGTCACGCGGCGCAGCTCTTCTCGCGTCCAGGCATTCTCGCCAGCTGCTGCAGTTCGCAACGATTCTAACAACCTGTCCCGACTGGTCCCCTTGAGGATGTAACCATTGGCCCCCAAGGCCACCGCGCGGGCAGCGTATGTCGGATTGTCGTAGGTCGAGAGCATCAAGACGGGCAGGGTGGGGTGGTCCATCTTCAGACGCCCTAAGCAATTCAAACCATCCGTCTGAGGCATGCGAATGTCCAGCAAGACCACGTCCGGTTGGTGACTGATCACCAGGCTAATCACTTCGTCACCAGTGGTCGCCTGGGCAACCACCTCGATTTCACTGCCAGTCAACATGCTACATAAGCCGGTTCGAACCACCTCGTGGTCATCGGCAATTAACAACTTGATGCTCATCCACTACTCCCCATGCTGCAAATCACACTCTCTCCAAGTCACAGAAACCATTTCAGGCTCCCTTGGCAACAGATTTCACTATGACACAGGCCATCTGGTTCCACTACCACCCAACTAAGGGAGGAAACAGGTGTTTTTTACCTCCAGAGAAGCCAGAATATTCTTTTCAAAACAGCCAGTTTAACAGCCCCTGAATCACAACAGAGCCAGCCAATTGCCATTGCTCTTTAACCGTTAAAGTCTGTTACGGTCAGTGCGAAAATGTGCTTTTTCCGGACTAGTATGACTATGACGGTCATTCCACATGAACCGATTGAAAGGGATGACGGCTCTGTTTCGTGCTAACGTGCTAACCAACCCCGAGAGGGATCAAAGTCATGAAGACTCACAACTCATCAATTCTACGCTCCTGGACCGCCACGCTGCTGACCAGCCTGCTGACCAGCCTGCTGACCATCGGACTAGTACTACCGAACAGCGGTTGCCGACTCGGACATTCTGGAGATCATCCGGCCGTGGGCTGGCGCGACTGGTTACCTCGCTCGCACCGAGGACTGGTCCGAGCCCGACTTGCACCTCGACAGGGTACCCCAGTCACCTCGTCCGAAGAGATCGTTGCTACCAATTCCGCTCCCCTAAGCACGCTCCGTACTATCGCGCCGTTGCCACCGAAAACAGATTCCCAAACGTTGCCCATGGCCCCGATGCCGGCCGATGACGTGCCAGAACTGGTCGCGATCGAAAACGATCTGCCAGAATTGGAAGCAATTCCCACTGAGTCTCTGATCACGAAAGAGGACACGGCCAAGAACGCACCGGCTCCATTAGAAGTACCAGCTGAAGAAGTACCGGCTGAAGAAGTACCGGCTGAAGAAGTACCGGCTGAAGAAGTACCAGCTGAAGAAGTACCGGCTGCTACCACAACACTGCCGGTTCCTGCCATTCCTATCGTCAAGCAAGCGATCGACCCGGCTGCTCCGTTGGAACCGGAACTGGCACCGCTGTTGCCTAAAACCGCCTTGTCCAGCACACCTACTGAAGAAGACATGCAGATTGCCCGCGAGATACTAAAGAACTTCAAGGGTCTCAAAGAAGCGGGCTATTTGCATCATTTCTCCATTTACCTGCGTGTTATTAACGGCACGGCAGAATTGAGTGGTGAATTGATTTCTGACGTGCAGCATAACCTTTTAACCCGGACCGTTCGTTCGGTAGCAGGTGTTCAAGCAGTCAAAGACCTGCTGGTGGTTAAGGCCTTGGACGTTGAGCCAAATCCTCAGCCAGCCATCCCGGCCATCGATGAGCCCATTCTGGAAAGCCCGCAGCCTCAACCAGTGGCCGCACCTCAAGCAGAGCGACCGGCCCTTGCCGAGAAAGCGCCGGTCGAAGCCGCTCCAGTAGAAGAAGCGCCGGCGGCGACAGAGGAGTCAAAGGTGGAAGAGGAACCTCAGGTGGAAGAGGAGAGCAATCTCGAGGTGCCTGCTGATACCAGCAAGGCTCCCATTGAGTTACCGAATCCGGTTGAGGAAGACCTGTTCAAGATCAAGTAGCAGGTGCCTCAGAAGCTAACCGGGGTGAGCCTTAGAACTGGCGAAAATACCGTTTCGTATCGGTGGTCGGTTCGCGAGCGACCCAATAGGTCTCGGCTGAACGGTCAATCTTGCGGTTCAGTGGATCCTTGCCGATCAGTCGCATGAACAGACCGATGGGTGTCATGCATCCATAATAGATAACGGCCAGCATCACATGGCTGACAACCCAGCCAATGGGAAAGGCAGCAAACATCCAGCCCAGCAGCAAGGGCCTGATTGCCTTTGGTTTAAGCAGGCCGACCAGGGCAACCGCGACCGTCACACCCCAAACCGCGAGGGCAGCGTTAGGAAGCTGCAGCTTGTTCCACAAGATCAGGCCGACCAGCAGGGCAAAGGCAGGCAACCAGATGCCAGCGAACTGTCGTATCTCGCGATCTGAAAAATCAGTTCGAACTTCAATCAGTCCCATCTTAATTCACCTTGCAGGTCTGGCGTTTCGTTAGTCCAGGTTAAATTGACTTAAGTAACTGTCGATTTCATGTTGTTGGGCGTTTGGCTGTTGGTCCTTGAGCAACACGCAATGTTCCATGACCAGCACATCCATATTGGTTGCCATGAAGCAGCGGTAGGCATCTTCGGGGGTACAGACGATCGGTTCACCACGCACGTTGAAGCTCGTATTGATCACCATCGGACACCCGGTCAGCTGGTAGAATTTTGAGAGCAAGCCGTAAAAGCGCGGAGCCCGTTGGGCATCGACGGTTTGCACCCTGGCCGAATAGTCGACATGTGTAATTGCCGGCACTTCGGAGCGGATTTCTTTGAGCTTATCGAGCCCCCGCATTTCTTCTTCTCCGTCACTGCGACCAACGCGTTTCTCGTTCCGCACGGGTGCCACCAGCAGCATGTAAGGACTGGCCTGGCCCGGATCCATTTCAAAGAACTCGGCAGCCGCCTCTTCCAGGACCGCCGGGGCAAACGGTCTAAATGATTCGCGAAACTTAATTTTCAGGTTCATCACCGATTGCATCTTGCGACTGCGTGCATCACCCAGGATGCTCCGTGCACCCAGGGCTCGGGGGCCGAATTCCATCCGATCCTGCATCCAGCCCACCACTTTTTCCTCACCTAGCAGTTGGGCCACGCGCTCATTCAGGGCATCCCAATCCTGGTGAGTTTCGTAAACCGCGCCCTGCTCATCCAGGAACTGCTGAATCTGCTGGTCTGTGAAAGATGGTCCCAGCAAGGAACCTCGCTGGTTATCGATTTGCGTTGCAGTGCGAGGATTGTCGAGCAACTGATGCCAAATGAAAGAAGTCACGCCCAGTGCTCCCCCCGCATCACCGGCGGCAGGCTGGATCCAGACCTCGTCAAACGGACCTTCGCGCAAAATACGTCCATTCCCGACACAATTAAGCGCCACTCCACCGGCCAGGCAAAGTTGATTCAGTCCCGTCAGTTGGCGGGCATGGGCGACCATCTTGAGCATCACTTCCTCGGTCACTTGTTGCACC
>JAYGDG010000641.1:0-1990 GCA_046583015.1 Pirellulaceae bacterium
ATTCTGCCAGCTATGACCGGGACTTTGCGCCACCATGCAGGTGGTTCTCAAACCTCCGGTAGGGACCCGCCAGCTAATATCACCGACATCGGTCGATCCTTTGCTCGGCGGCCCATTGACCGTTGTGCGGTGAATGCGATCATCAATGGCCAGCGGAAACTGGGTGCCGAACTGTTCGGTCAGTGGCGCTTGCAGGCGACGGGCAAATTGTGCTTCCTCCGCCGTAAATTTAGGTGCCCCCAACAATTCCAGTTTGCTAGTCACCAATTCCGCCAGGGGGGCGTTGGGAATTATCTCATGACAATCCGTATCGACTTTAATCGTCAGTTTAGTGCGCGTCATCGTGGCTGCGCCAGCAGCGATATCCTGTAACCAGCGAAAATTATATTCCACATCCTTATGATCGTCGGCTCGACAGAAATACCAGACGGTCGCAGTCGGCGGCACCACATTGGGCGCTCCGCCACCATCCACAATCACGTAATGAATGCGGGCATCTTCCTTGACATGTTCCCTCATGAAATTTGCCCCGATATTCATCAACTCGACTGCATCGAGGGCACTGCGACCCTTCTCGGGACTTACCGAAGCATGTGCGGCAGTACCAGTAAACGTAAACTTAGCTGACACCAGTGCCTTGGAACTGGAAGCCCAGGCCCCGTTACTGCTACTGGGATGCCAGTGCAGACAAATATCCAAGTCGTCAAATTGCTTGTCGAGCGTCATGTAGATCTTGCCGATTACCGTTTCTTCGGCAGGTGTTCCATAAAGACGAATCGTCCCCGGCAACTTATGTTCTTCCAGCGCTTTTCTGACTGCCAGTGCTGCGCCTAATGACCCTGCCGCCAAACCCGAGTGGCCACAGGCATGTCCCGGACGTCCATCTGTTACCGCCTTACGGACTGGAGCAACCTGTTGGGACATTCCGGGTAGAGCATCATATTCGGCCAGGATTCCAATCACCGGTTTTCCTGAACCATAGCTGGCTACAAAGGCCGTCGGCATTCCCGATAGCCCGGATTTCACCTGGAAACCCGCGGCCTTTAACTTGCCGATCAGCAACTGGCTAGACTGCCGCTCTTCAAGTCCAACTTCTGCCAGTTCCCAGACTTGCCGGTTGACCGCCTTTAACTCCTCGCTTCGCTGGTCAACTTCCTGGACTGCCGTTCTCTGCACAGGATCAAGCTTTTCCTGCTGGGCCCAGAGAGCAGGGGCCAGGGGCGAGAGCAGAGCAGAGCAGAACAGCCAGAAGAAACGGTAACGGCTAAGCATGACAGGTTCCTTGTATCACTAGATCAACGGCAAACAGAAGCATCACTTGAACAAAATCAAGCAAGTCACTGTAACGATCCGCAGTGCATGTCCACCTTATCGCACACCTCGGTCGGTGCAACCCCCGAGCGGGGCCCCTCATCATGGCAGTCCCGGATCGTCAGGATCGACGATGGCTGCTTAGATGGCCAGCTGCGACTTGGGATCAAAAAATAAATATGTTGCGGATCAACACTGAGGCTCATCGGCTGCTGAACTTCCAACTGCTGCTGGTTATCAACACGAGCAAACACCCGTCCGACGCCATAGTCTACTTCCACGATGGTTTCCGCGCCGAGCAGTTGGCTCAAGACTACGGTTACTTCGATTCCCGTTGCTGTCGAATCGGCCGCCAATAAAGATCTCACCACTGTCAGCCTCTTCCTGGCCGGCAATCAAACGCAAGGTGGTCGTTTTTTTACATCCCGAAGGGCCCACCAGTTCCTGGTCCTGGATATGCAACTAGAGACGGTTAACAGCCAAGTGTCTGGCCAAACTGCTTTGTCAAACCCTGGAGAACAACCTCAGCCATGATTAAACGCTCTTCAGACAGGCCGGCTACTACCCGCGTGCCCGGGTTAATATGTCGTGGACTACGTTGCCATGAACGTCGGTTAAGCGATAATCCCGACCTTGGAAGCGGTAGGTCAATCGTTCATGATCGATGCCCAGGCAGTTC